>CAMDAT010000216.1 GCA_945888825.1 Bifidobacterium breve
AAGGCCAAGGTGACTCCGCAAGAGTTGGTGGTGTGGGCAGGTGTTCGCATGGCTCAGTACAAAGCGCCGCGTCGCATTCTGATCGTGGAGGAACTTCCCCGAACCGGCACCCGTAAAATTCAGCGGGATCGCTTGCTGCCACTCTTCACTGAGTGATTTTCCTGCTCGGCGCTAGCAGGGAGCGGTTCTAGCAGGGAACGCCGCTAGCTGGTAGCAAGGAGTGCCGCTAGCCGCTAGCCGCCGCCGTTGCTCGTGATCTTGTCATCTGGCCGCAGGTCAATCGTCAGATTCCCTGCCTTGTCGATTCTCCAGGAGTACTGATCCAAGCCTTCCCCGTTTGCGGGAAAGGTGATGTCTCTGCAGATCTGCCCCTGCTCACGCTCAGCGCCACTCGCAGCGGATCGCTCCTCGAACAGCTTGCGCTCAGCCGACCAAACCAGAAAGCAGTTTTCTGGCGCTCCGGGCGCTGCAGCATCGAATGCCACCCACCGTATTGCCGGATCCTTACCAAAATGGTTGACCGCAATGGGCCGCTGCTGCCCCCGACCAGAAACATCGCTAAACAGAAGTGGCCCCTGTGTGTTGATTTGGGCCGAGAGTCGCACTGCATTGCCAGCATCGAAGACGTCGTCTCCAAGACGAAGTTGTGTTGCAGTTTCGTTCCCGCCGGCAAGGGCAAGCATGCCCCAAGCAAGACCAATTGCAATCACTACAGCTCCAACCCCAAGGCTGATTGCGATGAGTTGTTGTTTGCCTGAACGGCGTTCTACTGGCATGAGTACCCACAATTCTGCACTGTTCGAGCCCAAAATGCAGTTCGAGCCAAAATCTGATTTTGCTCTCGATATGAGATGCAGGCCCCGAGGCGTTTAGGATCCCCCGCCGGGTGCATGAGTACAGATTGTGCACCCTCGAATAGCGCACCGGCGTTATTCGACGGGCCGATGGCCGAGCAGAAAGGCACACGAGGGTGGACCTCTTCGAGTACCAAGGAAAACAATTCTTTGCTTCTTTCGACATTCCAGTGTCAAAGGGCGAGGCAGTAACCACAGTGGAGGATGCAGTAGCTGCAGCCGGCCGTATTGGCCAGTACCCCGTGGTAATCAAGGCACAGGTGCAAGTAGGTGGCCGTGGCAAAGCTGGTGGTATCAAGCTGGCCAACACCGCCGAGGAAGTACGTGAGTACGCCTCAAACATTTTGGGCATGGACATCAAGGGCCATACCGTCAATGTGGTCTGGATCGAAGTGGCTTCTGATATCGCTGAGGAGTACTACGCCAGTTTCACTCTGGACCGTTCGGCCAAGAAGCATCTTGGGATGCTCTCTGCCGAGGGTGGAGTCGAGATTGAGGCAGTAGCCGAAGAGAACCCGGATGCAATCGCCAAGATCTGGATTGACCCGGTGGATGGTCTTGATGAGCCAACCGCAAGAGCTTGGGTCAAAGCAGCCAATCTGAACCCAGCAGCCGAGGATGGCACAGTAGACATCCTGCTGAAGCTGTATCGGGCCTATACCGAGGGTGATGCCGATCTCGCAGAGATCAACCCTCTTATTCTGAAGCCAACCGGCGAGGTTCATGCACTCGATGCCAAGGTGACCTTGGACGACAATGCAATGTACCGCCATGAGTGGACAGAGTATGAAGCCACTCAAGAGCGCGACTCGCGTGAGCAGGCCGCACACGAAAAGGGCTTGCAGTACGTGGGCCTTGACGGGTCGGTGGGAATCATTGCAAACGGTGCAGGTCTAGCAATGAGCACCCTTGACGTGGTCAATCAGGCTGGCGGGAAGCCAGCAAACTTCCTAGATATCGGTGGCGGTGCAAATGCCGACGTGATGGCCGGAGCACTTGAGGTCATCAACAATGACCCTGCAGTGAAGGCAATCTTCATCAACATCTTTGGCGGAATCACCCGCGGTGAAGAAGTTGCGAACGGCATTATCGAAGCGCTCGGAAGAGTCACCATTGAGTCACCCATCGTGATTCGCCTTGATGGCACCAACGCCGAAGAGGGCAGAGCAATTCTTGCCCCGCACCTGTCCGATCAACTGCAGATGCAGCCGACGATGCTTGAGGCAGCCAGCAAGGCTGTTGAGCTCGCCGCTAGCCGCTGACAACAGCCCACAAGAAAAAGGTCAGAATCAGATGAGCATCTTTGTAGATGAAAACACCAAGGTCCTGTATCAGGGACTTACTGGAAGCCAGGGCCGTTACTACGGCCTCCTGAACCGCGAATACGGAACTCAGGTCGTGGCTGGAACGAACCCGAAGAAGGCAGGTGAGGATGTCGATGGCATTCCGATCTTTGCCTCGGTTGCAGACGCAGTAGCCGAAACAGGTGCGACTGCTAGCTGCATCTTTATTCCCGCTGCCGGTGTACGCGCCGCCATTATGGAAGCAGCCGAGGGAGGCATTGAGTTCATCGTGTGCATCACCGAAGGTGTACCCGCACAAGATGAGGCTTGGTTCTTCAACAAAATCAAGCGTGATTTCCCAGGCGTACAGCTGCTTGGGCCGAACTGCCCGGGCATCATCAGCCCTGGAAAATGCAATATCGGAATCACTGCCGGACACATTGCCAAGAACCCTGAGCCCGGCGCCAAGAACGTTGGCATCGTGAGCCGTTCGGGAACGCTGACCTATCAAGCCCTGTATGAGCTGCAGTCGCAGAACATTGGTGTGACTACCTGCGTTGGCATTGGTGGCGATCCGGTTCCTGGAACCAGCTTCATTGATTGCCTTGAGCGCTTCCAAGCAGATGATGAGACCACTGCAGTCATGATGATCGGAGAGATCGGTGGCTCGGCCGAAGAAGAGGCCGCGGAATTTATCTCTTCAAATATGACTAAGCCTGTGGTTGGTTACATTGCTGGTCAGACTGCTCCTCCTGGAAAGAAGATGGGACATGCGGGTGCCATCGTGTCGGGTGGTAAGGGCACTGCTGCAGCCAAGATGGATGCCATGAAGGCCGCCGGTGTGAGCGTCGGTGCAAATCCAACCGAAGCTGGCCTGCTCATGGTTGACGTGGTCAAGGGCCTGTAAAGCAACAAGATGAACTTCAGTCACTGACTGGCGGATCTGCTGGCAGGCACCGAGTGCCTGCTAGCAGATCCCATGAAGTCATAGGGCTGATAGTTTCAGCGCATATGCGACTAGCCGTACTCGCCTCTGGAAGCGGGACCCTTCTTGATGCGATGGCCCGGGCGGGCTTGCCGATTGACCTGGTGATGGTGGATCGTCACTGCGCCGTTGAGCAGATCGCCGCTGAGCATTCTCTGCGGTGTGTTCTTATCGAGCGAACAGATTTTTCCCCGAACTTTGATCGCGAGCGCTACACGGACAAGGTGCTAGATCAGCTGAGCATTGAGCGAATCGATCTCGTTGCCATGGCAGGGTGGGGAACGATCCTCACATCCTCCGCTTTCAAGGCCTACCCCGATCGCATCCTCAACACACACCCCTCGCTGCTGCCGGCCTTCCCTGGATGGAATGCAGTTGAGGCGACCTTGGCCTATGGGGCAAAGGTGACCGGATGCACTGTTCACCTGGCAACCGAGCAGGTCGATGCAGGGCCGATTCTGGCGCAGGAGGCTGTTGCAGTACTCGCAGATGACGACCAAACAACTCTGCATGAGCGCATCAAGGCGGTAGAGCGCCGACTCTATGTCGAGACGATTCAAACCATTCTTCAACGAGAGCGAGTGTCATGACTGAATCCCCCAAACCGAGAGCGTTGTTGTCTGCGTATGACAAGACGGGAATGGTCGAATTTGGTCGAGCCCTAATCGACTTGGGCTGGGAACTGGTCTCCTCGGGTGGAACTGCGCGGGTCTTGGCAGAGGCTGGCTTGACCGTTATTCCCACCGAGGACGTCACCGGATTTCCAGAGATGCTGGGGCATCGTGTCGTCACGCTGCACCCAGCAATTCACGGTGGAATTCTGGCCGATCGGACGGATCCATCGCACGTGGCAGATATGGAGACGTACTCCGTGACTGCCATCGACCTCGTGGCCGTCAACCTGTACCCGTTTAGCTCCGACCCATCGATTGAACTCATTGATATTGGCGGTCCTGCAATGGTGCGTGGTGCGGCGAAGAACCACTCACAGGTGACCGTCTTGGTGAACCCAATCGATTACGAGGTGGTGTTGAGTGAGTTGCGGACAGGCGGTGCTGTTACAGACGTCACCCGCCGCCGCCTGGCTCGAGATGCGTTTGCTCACACTGCCGCTTATGACGCAGCAATTGTTGCTTGGTTTGATGGCCAAGGGGCGGGCGAATTGCCCGAGACTGGCCCGTTGCCGAAAACGCTTCACCTGTCGGCGACGCGAAGCCAAGAACTTCGCTATGGCGAAA
>CAMDAT010000217.1 GCA_945888825.1 Bifidobacterium breve
CTCAGTCAGTGCTGCGCAAGACCCGCCCGGCGAGCGCACCGGTGTGGACGCCATGTTCCATGAACGGCTGGCCGTTCACGATGGTGTGGTCTATGCCGCGTGCGCGCTGCACGAATCGTGGCGCTCCCCCGGGGAAATCATGAACAATCTCGGGGACTTCAAGTGCCAATCCGTCTAGGTCAATCACGTTCAGATCAGCAAAGGCACCCTCTACAAGCACCCCGCGATCGCGGTAGCCGATAAACGATGCCGTATCCGAGGTCAAACGACGGATGCCTTCTTCGATGCTCATAATCTTCTCATCGCGCACCCAGTGCGACAGAAAATAGGTGGGCTGTGAAGCATCCATAATCTGAGTGGCATGAGCCCCAGCGTCGGCCAACCCCATAATGCTCACGGGCGATAAGACCATCTCTCTGATGGCGTCTTCCTGCTCATTCATCACGGGCCAATTCACAATGGCTGCACCATCAGATTGGTCCATAGCATGCAGATACGCCTCCACTGGCGTGACACCTGTTCGGCGCGCAATTCCTGCAAGGGAATCCTCTTCGCTGTACACATATTGAGCACTTCCTTCAGCTGACATCAAGAACATGATCTCGAACGGGTCCACCGATTTGGAACTGCCTTCTTCAATCAAACGTGCCCTCAGTTGCGGATCGCGAATGCCCGCTAGGCGCCCAGCCAAATCCAGCCCGAGAAGCTGTTGAAAGCTTGGTAGGTCATCAATGAGGGTGTTCGCTGCGAAGCTAAACAACACGCCAACGCTGCGAGGTGTGATCTGTGGTCGCAGTTGAGCGCCCGTGGCGTTTGCCTGTGTGGCGAGTTCCAGCACCTCACGGTAATGGTTCCCGAGCGAACGAATCTGCTGCAGGTTGAAGCTAAACGGCCGGCCCAACACACGGCTGATCTCGGCCATCCAAGCGAGTTCCTCTGCCACACGCGAACCCGGACTGTTTTCAAAGTTGTAGCGCGGCGCACTCTCAAGCACCCCTCGCCCGAGCGTTTTCAACGATGCTGCAATCGCAAAAAACTCTGAAGGGTCAGACCAGGTGCCTGGCACGTTGCGTCCGTCACGCACTCGATGAAACAGGCTGCGAGAGATTGAGTAGCCAAACGCCCCAGCCCGCATAGCCGATTCAACTTCGGCTGCCATCTCTTGCAGTTGTTGCTCAGTTGCTTGGAAGTCAGGCTCGCAGGCAGCCTCGCCTGCCACATACAAGCGCACTGCAACGTCGCCTACATAACCACCAGCGTTGAGTCCCAGCGGAAACCTCGAGATGGTGTCTAGGTACTGGCCGTAACTCTCCCAATCCCAAGGCAGCCCAGCCAGAATGCAAGAAGCTGGAATGTCCTCTACTGACTCCATTGCGGTGGCCAAGAGCTCCGCCTGACCTGGTCGAACTGGAGCAAAAGTCATGCCGCAGTTGCCCATCACTACCGAGGTCACGCCGTGCCAACAAGAAGATGACATCGTTGGGTCCCAGCCGATCTGGGCATCCAGATGCGAGTGCAGGTCAACAAAGCCTGGAGTCACCAGGCGGTCAGTAGCATCGATCACTCGGCCGGCATCGCTCAGGTCCGCCGATGTGAGTTCGCCGATTTTCGTGATTCGATCTCCGTCAATGGCGACATCTGCGCGACGAGCTGCAGCTCCCGTCCCGTCGACCACGGTTCCACCTGTAATGACCACATCATGCGACATGTCCGCATCCCCTTGTCTGTATGAATCAGTGAGCGGCGCCAACAGAGACTCCCTAATGAAACAGTATTGCAGTCAGCACAGTTGGGGTCAGTATTGTTAGACGCAATGGGACCAACAGCAGTTCTTCTTCTTTCTTGCCCGGACCAGCCTGGGGTGGTGGCCTCGGTTGCCGATTTCGTCTGGCGTAACGGCGGCAACATCATTCACGCTGAACAACACACTGACCTGAGCCAAGCTGGGGCAGATCAACCGGGTCTCTTTTTCCAACGCGTTGAGTTCGAGCTCACTGGGTTTGCTGTGCAGCGGCAGGATTTGGCCGAGGCATTCCAACCCGTTGCAGATCAGTTCAACATGGACGTGCTCATTCGGTGCTCTGATGAGCTCCCTCGTCTGGCAGTACTGGCCTCAAAGGCCCCCCATTGCCTGATCGACCTGCTCTCGCGCTGGCATATGGGCGAGCTCGCAGCCGAGCTTGTGCTCGTGGCTTCAAATCACCCAGACCATCGGGAGCTATGCGAGTTTTTTGGAGTGCCGTTTTATGAGCTACCAGTTGGGGATTCGCCAGCCGAACAAGACCAGCAGATGCAAGACCTTCTCAAGTCCAAGAGCATCGAACAGGTTGTTCTTGCTCGCTACATGCGCGTCCTGTCACCCGAGTTTGTGGAGCAATGGCCAAACCGCATCATCAATATTCATCACTCGTTCCTGCCAGCGTTCGTGGGAGCAAACCCGTACCGTCAGGCTCTCGAGCGAGGAGTCAAAGTGATCGGTGCCACTGCGCACTTTGTGACTGCCGACCTTGATAAAGGGCCGATCATTGCTCAGGATGTGGCGCCGGTTAGCCACCGAGACGGCGTGAGCGAACTGACTCGCAAAGGCCGAGACCTAGAGGTCGTGGTACTAGCTCGTGCACTCGAGGCGCACCTCGACCACCGGGTGCTGCCATATGGCAATCGCACCGTGGTCTTCCACTAACTCGTACTCCGAGAAGCTTGGGCTGGGCTGCGCTGGTTGTGAGCTGGGCTTGCGGCAGACTGATCCGATGCCTGAGGGTCACACCATTCACCGGCTCGCTCGGCTACTCAACGCCTCACTCGCAGGGAGCCCCGTTCAGGCATCTTCGCCACAGGGGCGTTTCGCTGAGGGAGCCGAGCGTCTAGATGAACTCACTCTGCTGAGCGCACAGGCTTGGGGAAAGTACTTGTTCTGCGAGTTCGACTCGGGTGATGTCCTGCACGTGCACCTTGGTCTGATCGGCAAGTTTCGATCTCGAAAGGCTCCGATCCCCGACCCCGTTGGGCAGGTCCGGCTGCGCCTGCAGAACGAAGCCATTGCTTGGGATCTTTCGGGCCCCACTCGTTGTGAACTCATGAGCCCAAGCGAGCAAGAGCAAATTGTCGCCCGGCTTGGGGCAGATCCGCTGCGCTCCGATGCCGATGTCCCGGCGGCTCAAGCCAAGTTCGCCGCATCTCGACAGGCTGTGGGCGCTCTCGTTCTTGACCAATCAGTCATCGCAGGAATCGGAAATGTCTACCGGGCGGAACTGCTCTTTCTCTGCGGGATTCACCCGGCACGGCAATCGAACAGCGTGACCGAGAGTGAGTTCGCACTGCTTTGGAGTGAGACCGTGCGCCTGTTACGGATCGGAGAGCGTATGGGCCGCATTGTCACAACCGACCCGGCAGAAATCGGCGCTACTCGATCACGCATGAAGTCCGAGGATCGCTTGTACGCCTACCACCGAAAGACCTGTAAGCGGTGCGGCTCGAACATTGAGGTACTCAAGATTGGCGGAAGGCCGATCTGGTTCTGCCCAAGCTGTCAGCCCGCATAAACGCGTCTAGAGCGCTCCAAACGCGATACCGGGGCGACCAGGTCCTCAGCGCGCCAACTGCGCTGCAAGGTTTCGCAGGGCCTCGCCGCGATGCGAGATCGACTGCTTCTCCTCTGGCGACATCTGAGCAAAGGTCCGGCCATCGCCAAGGTCCGGAACAAACACCGGGTCGTAGCCAAAGCCTGCCGACCCCGCCGGCTGCTCGCAGATTCTGCCAGCAACCGAACCCAGAGCACAGAGCTCAAAACCATCGGGCCAGCGCAGCACAATCGCGCAGCGAAACTGCGCAGCCCGACTGACTGGGTGTGCAGGATCTGCCAGGTCAGCAAGCCGATCTAACTCACTCAGCAACTTCTGCAGGTTTGCCTGATCGCTTGAACCCTCCCCGGCATAGCGAGCCGAGTACACACCCGGTGCTCCGGCAAGTGCATCGACGGTTAAGCCTGAGTCATCAGCAATGGCAACCTCAGCAGTTGCTACGGCTAGTGCCGTCGCCTTGAGTCGGGCGTTGCCTACAAAGCTGTCGGCATCCTCGATCACATCTGCAACTGATTCGGGGCGCGGCAACAACTCAACAGGTGACCCGTCAGGTGCCGTGATGCCAAGACCCAAGAAGGTTGCCGAAAGCTCTGCAACCTTCTTTGGATTCGCCGAGGCCAGCACCAACCTGCTCGGCACGCTGTGAGCCAGCACTAGCTACTCGCCCGTCAGCGTCCGAAATTACGGGGCGATGGCGGCACAGAAATGTACTCACGCTGAAGATTGTGAATCTGGCGGATGCCACCCTCGGCAAGCCCGAGCAGCGAATCCAACTC
>CAMDAT010000218.1 GCA_945888825.1 Bifidobacterium breve
TCTGGCTGGAAGCCCGAACTCGCTCAGCCTCTTCAACTGAGCTTCAAGCAGTTGTTATCAAGAGGTCACCCTGGGCTATCGGAGCGGTGGTGATTCTTGGAATCACTGGCGCACTACTGATTCTGGATCGCGTGCCGCTCAATGAGTTACTGAGTTCTTGGTATGGACGACTGGGGATCCTGAAACTCGTGTTGCTGTTGGTAGCAGTCGGTCTGGCGCTTTCGAATCGCTACCGACTGACTCCCAAACTGCTGGAGCCCAAACTGCTGACTGAACCTGTTCCGGTTCAAGCTGTTCCTGCTCAACCGGCTGCAGTGACTCAGTTGCTTAGGTCTGTGCGGATCGAGATGCTGGTTTTGGCTTTAGCGCTCCTGATAGGAGCAACGCTGGCGCAGGTTGCACCCCCGCAAGCCGGAGTCGGCGGCACTGCGGGCGGTTCATTTAGCGAACGAGCGGCATTCGGTACGGGGCAAGTTGAGTTGCGAGTTGATCCCGGTCTGCGCGGGATGAACGAGGTACATGTCACCGCACTCGGCTCTGATGGTCGACTGATGCCAGGAGTTGAGGAACTCGAGCTCTCACTTTCACTCGCTGCTGACAACATCGGGCCTCTCAAGCCCGAGATGCAGAGAATTACTGAAGGCCACTCAGTGTCGTATGCGCGATTCCCATTTGCAGGGGAGTGGACAGTGCTCGTGACTGCCCGCGTGAGCAAGTTCGAGGTGATCTCGGCTGTCTTCACGGTTCCCATCGGCACCTAAGGCTGCCGGACGGCCGTATCGTCGGATCGCCGTATCGGCACCCCAACCCGGATGTTTATGGTCGACTATCGACCAGAAACATCCGAGTTGCCGTGAATAGCGAGTCGGCTTGGGGTGAGTTGCGGTGAACACCGAGTCTGCTTGGGGCTGAGTCAGAAGTTGTCGGCAATTTCGATCTCGCCTGCTGCGACCGCCTCTTTGTAGCGTTCGTAGTCAGCCTCAATCTGTGCGCCGTAGCTGACGGCGTATGCCTCCATTGCCTCATCGAATCGCTCTGATTTGCCAAGGTAGCCAGCAATAGCGATTGGGTCTGCCGAGCGAGCGTGAGCACGGGCAAGAGTTCGGCCGCAGAGGTCTGCATAGGCAATGAGCCCAGCGGGCGGGAGTTCGTCGATATCTACGCTGCCCTTCATATCTTTCAATTGCCGGACGTAATAGAACTTGCCTCCTGGGCCTCTCGTCCAGCCGAGGAAGATATCGCTAGCGGCTTGCATCTTTCGTTGACCAACCACGGCGCGCTCGCCCTGATGGGCAAATTCGCTTGCGCCTGCGTAGGGGGCGAGTACTGAATCCTCGGCCTCTTTAACTTGCAGAAAGAGCACGTCGTCTTCGTCCCTGCCGTGCATGAGGACAATCAAGCACCGAGTCCCGACGCTACCGACTCCGACCACTTTGATTGCCAACTCGATTTGGTGGAAGCGGTGCAGGAGCTGACGATGATCGGGGTCAAGACTCTCGGCGTACAACTCCAAGGCTTCCTCGGTAATTTTTTGCCATTCGGGTGCGTCAAGCGGGGTGAGTAGCGGGGGCTGATGCAGGATGCGTCGTTCGCCATTGACCATTTCAGTCAGTTTGGTCAGTACTTGAGCCGAGGTGCGGTGCTTCGCCTTTTCGAGAGACTTGGCAAGCTTCTTTGGAGAAACGATTCCTGTAAATTCTGCGAGGGCTTCGCTCAGTTCAATGTGTTCGTACCAAATGTCGAGGACGTCAGCCTCTGCTAGGCGAAGCATGTTTTCCCGGTAGGTCTGAGCAGCCTTCTTGGCTGCGGCCCGGCCGGCTTTCTCACCCTGACCCGAGGTCCTAGCCGCAATGAGAAAGCTGGTAACAAGGCGTTTGACATCCCACTCGAATGGGCCAGGAAGGGTCTCGTCGAAGTCATTTAGGTCGAACACCACATTGCGTTCGGGTGTGCCATATGCGCCAAAGTTGCACAGGTGAGCATCGCCGCAGAGCTGGGTTCGCAGCGAGGTTGACGGGGCACTCCCGAGGTCTCGCGCCATGACCACCGGCGATCCCCGAAGATACGTAAATGACGAGACCGACATGCGCCCGTTGCGTACGGGTACCAACTCTGGGATACGTGTCCGGTTCTGCTCAATGAGTTGTTGCACGGGGTCTGGCCGGTCGGCCGGGGCGTTCCACTCGCCGAGTGTTTCGCGAGGAACGGTCTTGCGAACAAGTTCACCAATCATCATGCGTTGAGATGGAGTGGTTGTAGCCGGGTCTGGCTCAATGTAGGTCTTGCCGTCCCAATTTTCGTTTGGTTGGTTTGGCGATCTGAGCGGTGGCGTTCCGGAAGGGATCCGCTCTGTCTCGGCTAAAGCGGCCGTTACGAGCTCGGCCGATTTATTTGGATCCGGGAACGGGTCGTCTTTGGTCATCAAGCGCTTCTTCCTCTGGTCGTCTAGTGCTGCACAATCCAAGCCAGCAAGTAGCCAAGGCTATTAGATGAACAGTGCATTAACACAGGAGCCATCAAGCTCTCAGACCGATTACGCAGCCAAGAGAGCCCCATACCTGCTGCGCCGGTACCGATTACGCCTGCCGCAATTGCTGCCGCTTGGCCAAGCGAGCCGGGGAGTAGGTCCCTAAAGACTGGGTTCACTGTACTGACATTCCAAGATGGCAAGACATGCCAAAAGCCAAAGAGAAGGGCAGCTAAAAGATCGGCACGCAGGGGCCCGTTGGTGTGGTGAGTGAAGCGTTTGCGAAACATCGCAGGGAGTACGCCACGGAATGCAATCTCTTCCATCAGCACAGTTCCAAGCGGCACCATAATGAGGGTTTCCCAAGCTAGGGCCCCCAAAGAAATATCTGCTCGGCTGTCTTGAAACAGACCGTTCGTGAACGGAATCGCAAGTCCAATGAGGTAAATGCTCAACAGGATTGCGGATGCACCGCCACCCCATCGCAACCCACTCTGAACCTTTCTGGGCTCTAGGCCGAGGTCATCTGCAGAGCGCCCATCCCAGCGAACAGCGATGAGCAGTAACAGAGCTGCCACGGTCAAGTTCCACGGCACATATGCCCAAGAGGGGAGTAGCTCGTTGGCCATCACGTTGGAGACCAGCAGAGTTGTTAAAACTGCGAAGAGGTTCCAACGTGGATGAGGGTGACTTAACTCTGAAACAGTCTCTAGGCTGTTGAGATTTGTTTCGCTGGGCTTTGGCGCCGAGGGGGTGCTGCCCTCGCTCGATTCAGTCACGCGACTACGTTACCCCTGCGCATGCACAGTGCGTTTAGCCCGCGAGTTGGGCGGTCGCAGCATGGCGTAGGACAAGTTCTGCAGCGGCGCTGCCGCACATTCCATGCACTCCACCACCGGGCGGAGTGGAGGATGAACAGAGGTAGACCCCCTTCATCGGGGTTGCCCACGGGTGAACTGATGCAACCGGGCGAGCAACAAACTGCCGCAGGTCTGAAACCCCACCAGTGATATCCCCACCGATGTAGTTAGCATTATGCGCTTGCATCGCCGCAGGCCCCATGGCGTGTTTAGCCAAGATGAGGTCCCGAAACCCTGGGGCGAACCGCTCAATCTGGGCTTCGATCCGATGAGTCATATCTACATCTGAGCCATGAGGAACATGGCAGTAGGCCCAGAACGTGTGCTTGCCCTTTGGCGCTCGGCTGGGATCAAAAAGTGAAGGCTGGGCTGCTAGAAGAAACGGCCGCTCGGAAATGCGTCCTTGAGTTGCTGCGAGTTCAGACTCTCGCACCTCATCGAGGGTGCCGCCAATATGCACGGTTGCTGCTCGAGCAACCTGCGGGTCATTCCAAGGCACTGGGCCGTCAAGAGCCCAGTCCAGTTTGAACACTCCTGGGCCATAGCGAAACTTCTGCAGGGCTCGTCGGTAACGAGCGGGCATCTGCTCACCTGCCAGTGCCACCAGCTGCATTGGAGTGATATCGCACAGCACCGCTCGAGCGGGCGGGAGTTGTCGCAGTGAACTCACGCGTTCTCGGCAGCGAATCTGACCGCCAGCTTGGATGAACAACTTGGCGAGAGCATCGGTGATTGTTTGAGAACCGCCCTGAGCTAATGGCCAACCGACACTGTGCCCCAAGGTTCCAAGCAGCATTCCTACCCCTGCAGTAGCCGCCGCAGAAAGGGGTAATACCGAGTGCGCCGAGAGACCAGCGAGCAGTGCAGGGCCGAGTTCGCCGCGGAATTGTGAGCGGCTCAGCGACTCAGCTGAGCGCACAGCATGTCGAGCAAAGCGAGCTAGTGCGATTGGGTGGGCGGGAGGAATAGTGAGAGGAGCAAGAACTGAATCAGTGAGCGAGAACCC
>CAMDAT010000219.1 GCA_945888825.1 Bifidobacterium breve
TGCCAGTCCCAGCCCGACACCCATATCGATTCCGCGACTGCCACCTTGATCCCCGCGATTAAAGCGGTCAAAGATCTTGTCCCGCTCACCTTCTGGCACGCCCGGACCGCTGTCCTCCACTGAGATGCGTACGGTGGGGGCCGACAAAATAATTCCTAGGTGGTCTGGCTCGTGCAACTCCACGGTCACGCTCGTGGCTCCGTCGGCATACTTTCGGGCATTGTCAAAGAAGTTGGCGAGGATGCGCATTAAGCGGCGCTTATCGCAGGCAATGACAAGGTCTGTCAGTTCGGGATCGGCTTCTACTGGCACTGCAGCGTGAGCAACCATTCGAACGGCGGCTTCTACGGTTGGCACCAGAGCAACCGCATCGAGTTCGAGCCGAACTGCTCCAGCATCAAAGCGAGAAATCTCTAAGAGGTCCTCTACGAGCTGTGTAAAACGTCCCATATCGAGTGAGAGCAGGTCGAGGGCTTGTTGGGAGCGCTCAGGTAGTACCTCTCTGGTGTTTTGCAGGACCTCAATCGAAGCGTTGAGCGTGGTCAGCGGAGATCGAAGCTCATGGCTGACATCGCTAGCAAAGCGTGCGTCACGGTTGATGCGTTCCTGCAAGGCACTCACCATGTCGTTGAAGTTGGCTACCAGGGGAGCTAAGTCTGGGTCCGCTGCGTAATCCGCATATTCGATTCGAGTGTCAAGTTGCCCCAGAGCAACAGATTCGGCCGCATCTCGGATTCGGTTGAGTGGCCGAAGTGCATACTTGCTCGCCCAGTAGCCAAGGCCGACTGCAACAATCGTGGTGAGCAGCGCCGCAACTGCCAGCCGCAGACCAAGGCTGCGAATTGCTGTGTCTATGTCGCCGAGCTGATTAATCTGGAAGTAGCTGACGTTGGAATCGGGGAGGGCTACACCCACCACGAGAAGCGATTCTCCCTCGAAACGAAACCGCATGACTGCGTCGTTTCGCTCCCGCACCACAGAATCAAGAAATTCGGTGGGCAAAGCGTCAATGCCGTAGCGGGCATCTACTGAGACGGTGCTGGGATCCTCGCCACTGCGCGGAACTGCCGCTCCGGTGAGCAGGAGTGGTGACCCTGACTCTGGTAGCGAACTCAACAGTGTTTGAAGGTCTGCGGTTTCAGCGGAGCCGAGCGCACCGGACACAGTGTCGGCGTTAGCAAGAGCCTGCGCTGTGAGGGTCTCTTCTCGAGTGGTCAGTAGCGTGTTCTTGGCGACCGTCACAGTGGTCACCGCGAGCACCACAGACAACAGCATGGCCACAGCAGCCACAGCTAAGACAATTCGACCGCGCAGACCGATCTGAATAGCGCGCTGCAATCGAACCACGCTGCGCTGTTCGGTCTCGGGAGTTTGAGCGGGTGAATCTTGGAGGCTAGTCATCTCTGATTTCTCAACTCGGGTCAGTCAACTCTGGCTGCGGGCTAGTTGGGCCTCAGCTAGGGCTGAAGCTTGTAGCCGAGTCCGCGAACAGTCATGACATGGCGGGGGTTAGCCGGATCTGCTTCAACCTTGGTTCGCAGGCGCCGCACGTGCACATCAACGAGACGACCATCACCGAACACTCCATGGCCCCAAACTTTTTCTAGCAAGTCCTCACGAGAAAACACCTTGCCGGGGCTATTGGCTAACTCGACGAGCAGTCGAAATTCAGTTTTCGTGAGGTGTATCTGTACCCCGTCGCGGCTGACCACTCCCTCTTGGGGAATGATCAGTAAATCGCCGAACTGAAGGTGTGGGTTTCCCGGCTGCGCAGGCCGTGCACGCCGCAGCATCGCCCGAATTCGCGCCGAGAGTTCTTTGGGTTGTAGGGGTTTGGTCATGTAGTCATCTGCGCCTGCTTCAAGGCCAGCCACCACATCGTGGGTATCTGCACGTGCCGTCACCATGATGATCGGCACGTCACTTCTGCGCCGGATCGTGCGGCAGACCTCAAACCCATCAATCCCGGGCAGCATGATGTCGATCAGGACGACATCAGTGGGGGAGCGCCCAAAAGAGATGATTGCATCCTCGCCAGTTTCGGATTCGTCTACCTGCCAGCCCTCGTCCTCGAGTGCAAGCTTGACTGAACCACGGATGCGATGATCGTCCTCGACGTAGAGAATTCGTGTACCCACCGCTCTAGTCTCCCCCATCTCAGGGTGCAGATGCTCACTCCTCGAAGCGAGAACTCAGACTTGCGCAGCACCAAGCATGCAGAGGAGTTCTTGGAGCGGGCCAAAGAGTGCCGGGCTAGCAGCAAGAATGCCTTCAGTTTGGGTCGAGCCTGGATCAAGACTGCCTACCTGGGCTCCGGCTTCGGTTGCGATCAGAGCGCCGGCTGCAAAGTCCCAAGCGGAGAGGCCAACCTCGAAATATGCATCGACTCTTCCACCTGCAACCGAGCACAAGTCAACCGCGGCCGATCCCATTCGCCGGATGTCTCGTATCTTTGGCAAGAGTTCTGCAATGACCTTGCCTTGGCGTGCTCTGCGCTCGGCGGAGTAGGAGAATCCTGTTGCAACGAGCGCTGTGGCGAGGAATTCTTCGCTGCTGCGATCAGTCGGCCGGTTGGGCTGCATCTGCTCTACGTTGCAGAATGCACCCCCACCCCGAGTCGCTGTATAGGTGCGGCCGTGAGTGGGGTCTGCAACAAGGCCAGCAACAGTTTGGCCGTCAATCTGTGCCGCGATCGAGACTGCATAACCCGGAAGGTCATAGACATAATTGGTCGTGCCGTCGATTGGATCTACGAACCACACCACCTCCGAGCCCGATTCCTGCTGGCGCCCCGGACCAGCCTGGGCCTCTTCGCCAATCACAACATCTTGTGGCCGGTGAGTGGCAATCACCCTTCGAATGAGATCCTCCGACGCAAGGTCCATCTCGGTGACATGATCCGTGGCTGAGCTTTTTTGTTCAATCTGAAATGAACTTGGACGGTTGGTGTAGATGAGTTCGACTGCACCTTGTGCAGCCACGGATGCTATGTGGAGTAGATCTTGGTAGAGCTCCGAATGATCAGTGGTGTGGGTCACGGCTAGTTGCTCTCTGATCGCTGTTCCCGTTGCTGAATGGTGTTCCATTCGCCAAAGGCCCGCAGCGTCAGAACCGCAACCACGGCAACTCCGCCAGCCCCGAGGAGCATGGAGATAAACGTGATGAACCCCACATACGCGCCGCCAAAGCGGCCGAGTTCTGCGAAGGCATAGCCAATCAATCCTCCCGCAGCGGCGCCAATAAAGATCGATCCGAATGCCAGTACCCGGGCCAAGACAGAGGGCAGCGCCGTGTCTGGGTCGCTCGGTTGTGGGTCTGGGTGTGAGGGTTCGACTCGAGCCATGAGTAGCGAGTTTACGGCCGGGCCGAATAAAAGGTTAAGGCAGGCTCCCCGGCTGCCGATTTATTGAGCGGCAGGCAAATTTCGATGAAGTCAATTCGGTCAGACACATAGTGCTGGCAGCTAGGGAGACAAAGACTATGCACTCACGACGTAACCCCGAAGAACCACTTGTTCCACCGCATCGTTTGGGTGAACTCCTGTGCGAGGCTCGCTTGCACCAAGGGCTCAGTTTGGATGCCGCTGCTAACGAACTCGGGCCCGACTGGTCGGCTCTGACTTTGCTCGAGATCGAAACTGGCTACCGAACGATTCCAGATCAGGACCTGCTGATTTTGACCGAGATGTACAAGATCGACACTGCAGCGCTGATCCCCTCACGTTCACACTTGGTGCTCGAGATCGACGATCGAATCCAAGATCGAGGCAACCTAACTGTTCACTTTGTAGGTGGTGCAGGTGGCCCCGGCGATGAAGGTGAGAGTGCCGAGGCTGGGGAGGTGCTGACCCGCTATCTTGCTGCGCTGTATTCGATGCGTGGAATTGAACCAGGTGAGATCATTCCGCTCCGCAAGCCCGACATGAAGGTGCTCGCAGAGGCACTTGGGCGATCCGCAGAGCAAATTGAGCAGGAACTCATTGAGATGATGCTGCTGAGCACAGAGTCGGTTCGAACCCGCGGCGCGAAGTTGCGAAATCGCGTGCTGATCCCAGCGCTCGGTGTAGTTGTGGCCGTTACGGCCGTTGGCATGCTGTTGCTAATCAGCGAAGAAAGTGGTGCCACCGACACAGTGCAGTCAGGGGTTCAGCCCGCTATCGCAGCTTCTGAGTCCGTCAACTCGTCAGTGGGTTCGGCGGTTCCTACTGAGATTGGTAATGCAGCAGTTCAGGAGCGGTTGCCTGACGGATCCCCAGGTCCGGTCCTGACCCGAGACTGAGTTCTGAACTGCCCGGGCCTGACTCCTGCAAACTAGGCGCTCTGCAAACTAGG
>CAMDAT010000220.1 GCA_945888825.1 Bifidobacterium breve
ACAGGTTCTGCATGCATGGAGTACTGGAGCAAGTCATGATCGGTCATAGATGCTAGGGCAATCCGCCTCGGCGGCATAGGTTCAGGGTTCTCGTGGCATCCGGCCAAGTTGATCTACTGCTCGTAAAGGGCCCACCCGCTCAATCACAGCGCTAAAGGAAACCCTTTCGCTCAGTAGGTTCATGAACAACAGTGCGACTACCACTCCGAGTCTGACAGGTGCTTCTTGAGTGAGCACAACCGCTAGACCAATTGCAGCGCCGAGCGGATTTGCGCCAGTGTCACCCAGCATCACTCGCTCTTTCATCTCTGCGGGAAGCATGCCGCAAGCTGCGCCCACTGCAACGCACAGACCTAATAAACCAGTAAAGCTTTGCAACTGCAGGGTGTCAGCGAGCAGAGCTGTGGCTCCGCATGCAAGTACTAGGCCCGCTAGGCAGAAACATGAGAACTTGGTCACCCGTCCCGGTGCCCGATCAAAAAGATTCGCAAGATTCGCCGCCAGAGCAATAATTGCACCATCGACTAGCAACCAAAGCACCGAGTTCTGTTGAAGCGGCAGCACCAGAACCAGCGCAAACGCTGGCCCGGCAATCATCTTGAGTGAGCCAGCAGTGAGCTTGCCCGAGAAAACTGATTTCACATGACCTCTGTACCCCGAGGCACCGGCGTCTTGGGCCAGATCATCAAGAAGTCCGAGAAGGCCAAAGCCCGCCACGGCTAGCGCAGTGAGCTCACACGAGGTGATCACTCCATCAGGCAAGCGAATATTGAGCGCAGCCAGCACAGAGAGCATGGCCGTCAGGCAAACCACCGCTAGGACAATGACAAGGCCAGCAGCAGTTGAGATCGGCTCGCCTCGGTAGTTCGTTCGAAGAAATACTGGACGCTCAAGTAGGTCCATGAGTGCACGAAGAAGGATCACGCCAAGGGCAACTCCCACAAGCAGCCCGAGAAGCAAAAGGATCATTGCGTTCCTAGCCGGCGCTCACCTTGGGCACTGCTGAGCAGTTCATACGCATGGTCACGGGCTGTGGAACTATCCGGCGAGCCTGAGAGCATTCTTGAGAGCTCGACTACGCGATCCTCCTCGTTGAGCACCACAGCAGTAGTTCGTGCAAGCTGATCGCCTTGGGTCTTTGAAACCAAGACTTGCTCGTCAGCAAAAGCGGCGACTTGTGGAAGGTGCGTCACCACGATGACTTGGCTCTGCGCTCCTAATTCGGCGAGGGCCCGCCCAACACACAGCGCTGCCTCGCCGCCAATACCTGCATCCACCTCATCAAAGACCATGGTTGGCGGCCCATTAGATAGCACCAGGCGAATGGCCAACATCACCCGGCTGAGTTCTCCTCCAGAAGCGACCTTGCTCAGGCTGCCCATTGCGGAGCCAGTATTGACCGCAATCCGTAGCTCAACCTGCTCACCTGCTCCGGGCAACTCTTCAGTATCGGTAACTCGCACCTCGATTCGCGCACCTGCTAGCGCTAGGTCGCCAAGATGAGCCTCAACCGCTACGGCAAGGCCTGCTGCGGCAGCTCGACGTTTCTTGCCGATTCCCTTACAGACGAGCTGTAGTTCAGCAACTGCAGTTGCGAGTTCCGCTTCATAGGCTGCGAGCGTTGCGTCATGTGCAGTGAGTTCCTCGAGGCGACCACGCGCCTCTGCGGCATAATCCACCACCGCTGACAGAGAATCGCCATACTTGCGCCGAAGCTCAACAAGTAGTTGTCGCCGCGAACGCACTTGATCAAGTCGTTCCTCATCGGGTTCGATGGATTCGCCGAGACCCCGAAGTTCCGCTGCACAATCCTCTAGCTCTGCGGCCACATCGCGGAGCCGAGCTAACACGCTGACAAACGGAGCTCGATCAGCAAGTTTGTTCATAGCCCGAGCGACTAAGTCAGTTGCCGAACCATCATCACTCAATGACGCAACGGCAGAAAACGCAGCCTGCTGATGCGCTAGTGCTCCAGAGAGAAGGTCTTCCTCCTGATCGAGTTGCACCTCTTCGCCAACTACTGGAGCCACGCGATCAATTTCTTCGAGTTGAAAACGTAGGAGATCGATCTCTCGCACTCGAGATCGCTCATCTCCTCCCATTTCTTCTAGGCGAGTCCGAGCCTGGTCGACCTGGCGGCGGGCACTCAGGAGCGAGGTGCGGTCAATCCCGGCGAACTCGTCGAGCGCAGCGCGTTGGGTTCGCGGCTGCAACAATGCCTGTTGCGCATGTTGGCCATGCAGTTCCAAAAGTCCTGCGCCAAGCTCCGACAGCGCAGCAGCCGTTGCTAGTTCGCCGTTGATATAGGCCCGGGACCTACCAGATGCAGGCAGGATTCTGCGCAGCACCCATTCAGTATCACCTTGGGCAAACAAACCTTCTACGGTCGCCTCAGTCGCACCTACTCGAACGCGTTCGGGGTCCGGACGCCCACCGAGTAGCAGGTTCAATGCCTCAACCACCATGGTCTTACCGGCACCGGTTTCACCAGTCAACGCAGTCAAGCCCGGGCCAAGTGGAATCCGCGCTTCTTCAATGACACCCAGGTTTTTCACCACGAGTTCCACCAGCATTGAACATTGATCGTAGGTGAACGACTGTCAAGAACTCGGCACCAGTGAGCTGTTCGCGGATCTGAGCGCAGATCTGAGCAACAAGCAACCACAGCTTGATGTTCCGCTACGGAGGGGTAAGTCCAAACTTCTCACGGAGAACGGAGTGAAAGTCTTGGCCGCCGAACGTGACGAACTGCGCCGGATGCGCACTTGCAGTGCACGCGACTGAGTCGCCGGGCAAAAGGGGATCTCCTGTGCGGCCATCTACCGAGACTCCCGCTGAGCGATCCCCCGAGACTCGCACGGTGATGCTGCAGTCCGGCTGCAGGACCAGCGAACGGTCGAAAAGCATGTGGGCGGCAACGGGCGCCATCAGGATTGCGCGATGGCGCGGGTCAATAATGGGGCCTCGGACCGAGAATGCATAGGCCGTCGAACCTGTAGGGGTAGCCAGAATCAGACCATCGCAGACATAGGTGGTAAAGGGTTTGCCATCAAGATCAACATCAAGTCGCACGGTTCTGCCCATTTGAGATTTCTCAATCACCACCTCGTTCAGGGCATCGTGATGCTCTACTCCGCCACTTTTTCGAGTGGTGACGACATGGACTCGCAAGCGCTCTTCGAGTGTGTACGAACCCGACAGAAAGCGTTTGAGCGCCATTCGCAGACCGGCAGGTTCTACCTCTGTCAGGTAGCCCAACTGCCCCAGATTGACTCCCAGCACAGGAACATCCTCTTGAGTTGCTAGTTCCACAGCGCGGAGCATGGTTCCATCACCACCAAAGCTCAGGATCAGGTCTGCGCCGATCGCAATTTTCTCGGCCGGCATTCCCAATTCGGGGAATCCCAGAGCGATTCCATCCTCTGCGAGCATCCGAACTTCATGGCCTCGCGACCCAAGCCATTCGATGGCATCGCGCGCCAAGACCTCGGCCCGTTCACGATGCATAACAAGCCCAAAGACGCTCATGTCTGCCCTGTTTCTGTTCTGGGTTCCGGTTCTGTCAGGAGGAGTGCATCGACGAGAGTCTCGGCTGTGGCTTTCCCTGCAACAGAATCCATTCTGTCACTCCCGGGCTTACCAAGATGCAAGAGAAACTCCAGATTCCCTTCGGAACCCCGCAGCGGAGACTCCTTCAGCCCAAGCAGAACCGCGCCATGGGCATGAGCCGATCCAATCACTCTCATGAGCGTGCTGCGCCAAACCAGCGGATCGGTGATCACCCCCTTGCCTAGGGTGGTCTCGGGCCGAGTTGCCTCAAACTGTGGTTTCACTAGCAGCACCAACCATCCACCTTCCGAGCAGCATTGCAACAGCACTCCCATGACCTGCGTGAGCGAGATAAACGATAGGTCCGCTACCACTGCATCACAGACCCCAAGGGAACCTGGCTCGACATGGCGCAGGTTGGTGCGTTCCATAACAATCACCCGAGGGTCGGTTCGAATTCTCTGATGTAGTTGGCTGTGCCCTACATCTAGCGCCACGACCTCTCGCGCCCCCGCTTGTAGCAGGCAGTCCGTGAAGCCGCCGGTGGATGCGCCGGCATCGAGGACACGCAGGCCTGAGGGGTTGAGGGAAAAGCAGTCCAAAGCGGCGCTGAGCTTTTCGCCGCCGCGGCCAACAAAGCGTGAAGGCGGACTCTGCAACTGCACGGACTCCGAGGCCTCAACCTGGCGCTGGGCATTGAGCGCTGGTGCCCCTCCAACAAAGACCAGTCCCGCTGCAATGCTCTCGCGAGCATCTTCTGA
>CAMDAT010000221.1 GCA_945888825.1 Bifidobacterium breve
AGATAGGCAGTGGGTTCATCACCCCATTGCTCTGACAGAACCGCCCCATCACGGCCGGTGATCTCCATAGGCCAGAGGTACTTGTTGGCATGAAACCCGGTGGCATAGATGATGAGATCAAACTCCGCCAGTGACTCCCCCTCAAGCTGCGCTGACTCGTCCCACGAACCTCGGGGATTCCCTGTGACGATGCCAGTCGGTTCAATTCGCAGAATCGGATCAGTGACCAGCTCCACATTTTTTCGCATCAGGGCCGCCAGCCAACTCCCATTGTCCTGCAGCGTGCGCTTGCCGAGGCAGACGTAGTCCGGCACGACCTTCTCGGCGAGTGCTGGGTCATCTGCGACCTGTTCGACCATCCATTGGGTAAAGAAGTCTCGAGCTGCGTCGTTGATTTCGCTGATAGCGCGATCTTGATGCGGGTAATCAGGATCAATTCGCATTGCTGGCAGGCCACCATCGCAGGCAGGCCAAAACAGCAAGAATCGGTACCAACGGCCATAGAAGGGCAGATGCCTCATCGCCCATCGCACTCCGTCACCTACCTGCTCGTGATAATTCGGATTAGGAAACATCCAGGGTGCGGAGCGCTGAAAAACACTGAGGTGCTCAACCTGATCTGCAATCGTCGGCACAATCTGGAAGGCACTAGCGCCCGTACCAATCACGGCAACGCGCTTGTTGCGCAGGTCGGTTCCAGGAATCCACTGCGCTGAGTGCATCGCTGTCCCGGTGAAGGTTTCACGACCTGGAATCTGGGGCAGCGAGGGACGGTTGAGCTGGCCCACGGCACTGATCACAGCATTGGCAGTCAGAGTTGTCCTGCCCTGACCCTGCCTAATCTCGACCTGCCAGCGAGCCTGCTCCTCATCCCAGTCCGCAGTAGAGACCTCGGACCCAAATCTGATGTGATCGACAACATCAAACTCGCGGGCGCAGTCCTCAAAATATTTCTGCAGCTCGGGCTGTTGTGCGAAGAACTCAGACCACTCGTTATTGGGTGCGAAGGAATAGCAATAGAAATGGTTTCCGACATCCACTCGACAACCCGGATAGCGATTCTCGAACCAGGTACCACCCGCTCCTGAGTTCTTCTCAAGAATGGTGTACGGAATCCCTGCCCGACCAAGACGAATGCCGGCCAGAATTCCAGACATCCCAGCGCCAATAACTACGACATGGAACTCGGAGCCCTCGCTACCCAAGTTCGAGTAGACGGTGCCCGCCGCACGTGCGTCCACCCCGTCGAGTTCGAGTTCCTCCATCAGCATGGGGACGTACTCCTCGGGAACCGTGTCCGCTACTAGGACGTTCATCATCTGATGGATGACCTCGGCGGGCGGATCTGCAGGTAGTACAGAGCCAGAATCGCGATACTCGCAGATAACTTGTGCTGCGATCGCTCGCACCTCAGCCTGAGATTCCGGGCTCATAAAGCCCTGCACCTCGTTCAGGTAATTGCCAGCAGGCACATTGGGGCCACTCAGAAACGACAGGTCACCAGTCATGTGCACCAGCGACATCAACAAGGTTGGAATGCTGAGATCCTCTAGGGCCTCAGAGATCTCATCGTCTGTGGCCGCAATCAACTCTCCTGCGTACCTGCTGCGAGCAGGGATCGACTCGTTCTGAGGTTCTGTCACGTATTCCGCACTCTCTCGCTAGTCAAGGATTCGCCACTGCGAACGCTACAGCGAAGGCGTCAACGACTCAGAAACAGCGTGCCCTCTTCTATGGCAAAATTTGTAGCACTACGAATACGCACACTTACGCATTCAGACTCAGAGAGATCAGGCCCATGTCACACCCCGGAGTTGAAATTATTGCTGCGCTGATGGCCGATTCCGGCATCATGACCGGCACCCTCGAAGAGAGACGCGCCGCTATGTCTTCTGGGGCACTGGCAATGCCAGCCCCCGAGGGAGTCACTCAGCAGTCGAGTTCCCTTGGCGGCCGCCAGGCTGAGTGGCTGATACCCGAGGGAGTTCCCGAGGACGCCACAGTGTTGTACTTCCATGGTGGCGGCTATTGCCTTGGATCGATTGACAGCCACCGAGATGTAGTTGGTCGAATCGCGATGAGCGCAGGGGTAAGCGCTGTTTCTCTGGATTACAGGCTCGCCCCCGAAGACCCGTTCCCCGCGGCCGTTGATGATGCACTTGCTGCCTACGTCGAGCTTCTGGAATTGGAATTTGAGCCTTCACGCTTGTGTCTTGCTGGTGACTCGGCAGGAGGTGGGTTAGCCGTTGCAACACTGTTAGCCATTCGGGACTCTGGGCTACCAATGCCTGCGGCGGCCGTCTGCCTCTCCCCTTGGGTAGACCTCACGCAGAGCTCACCCTCATGTCTTGACGACAGCCTGAGCGATCCCATTCTGAGTACCGAAGACTTAGATCTTCTTGCGGCTCTCTATCTTGGCGATACAGAGCCGACTACTCCGCTCGCATCTCCACTGTGGGCAGATGACCTTTCGGGTATGCCACCGATGCTGATCGAGGTAGGAGAGGATGAGCCACTTCTTGACGATGCTGCCTCATTGGCTGGACGAGTCGGGGCGGCAGGATGCGATGTCACGCTGAACATCTACAGCGAAATGGTGCACGTATTTCAAATCTTCCCAAAGGAAATACTCCCCGAGTCAGAACAAAGCTTGCAGGTGATTGGAGCATTCATCCACAAACACCTTCTGTAGGTATTTGCATCCAGATCGGGGTTCCTGATCGAATATTGAACATGTTTCGCAAAATGATCATTCCAGCCTTAGTTGCAGTAGCTGCGGTACTCATGGGGTGTGCCCCGATGCCTGCTCCAGTGACTACCACTGTTGAGTCAGTTGACCTCGGTCGCTACTTGGGAACCTGGTACGAACTCGGCAGCGTCAAACAGTTTTTCTCCGTCGGACTCGTTAATACAACTGCTGAGTATTCTCTGCTGCCAAGCGGAAACGTCAAAGTGGTCAACACGGGGCGTTATTTCAGCGCAGCCGGTCCGCAGTCTCAGGTTATTGGGACTGCAGTACCCGTAGATTCCACCAACGCTCGGCTGAATGTTTCGTTCTCGGGTTCGAACTCTGCGACACCTCCGGGCAACTACTGGATCGTCGACCTTGATCCTGAGTACCAATGGGCAATCGTCAGCGACGCAACTGGTAGGAGCGGGTTTATCCTGTCTCGTGACGCCTCCGTTGATCCAGCTTTCTATGCCGAGCTCGTTCAGAAGGCAGCCGATAAGGGAGTCGATACCTCAAACTTGACTGTCACCCCGCAGCTCCTTGGGGCCTTCTAGTGCCGCTTGTTTTTAGTGCCGCCTGATTTTAGTGCCACTCGATTTTAGTGCCGCCTGATTTTACATCTGCATGAACCGCTCTCAGGAGAGACTGCTCCTCGGTTTTCGCGTGGTAGCTGTGATTGAGGCAGTGTCCTATGTGGCGCTCGTCTTGGCCTCGATTGCGCACAGGGTTGGCCAGACCCAGAATTTTGTTCCCAAGATAGGGCCGATCCACGGTGTGATTTTTTTGGTGTATCTGAGCTTCGCACTTCTGCTGCGAAGAGCACTTCGCTGGGATACGTCAATGACACTTTTCGTTATTCTTGCGGCGGTCATTCCTTTCGGAGGTATCTACGTGGAGCAGCGAGTGGCCAAGCTGGCGAAACTGAGTACATGAAGGTCAGAGTTCGCTTCAGCAACTGACCTATCCTCGCAATGTGACGCCCACACCCCCAGAATCCTCAACGCAAGATCCCGCTATCTCATCCGAGGACAGCACTGCCCGCGAAGGCGGGATAGAGGTCATCACTGATGGCGGAGTCGAGTGGCATCTAGACACTTCTTTTCTGCAGTCAAACTGGAGTTGTATTTGGGGCAGGGGATGCCAAGGAATCCTTGACCACCCGGCCGAGGAACTTGGCCAAGGCTGCTGCTCAGTCGGTGCCGAACTCGTGGATGATGAGCCAGCAACGACAGCGATGCTCGCCGGCTATCTAGACCCCGAGTTCTTCCAATTTCATGAAGAGGCCAATAGGGGTGGAATCTTTAGTGACTCCACGCAGACAAATACTCGAGTGATAGACGGCGCATGTATCTTCTTGAACCGGCCGGGCTTCGTTGGAGGGGCAGGCTGCGCACTCCACCTAGCAGCCCAGAAAGCAGACGAGTCAGCCCTCGACTGGAAGCCATCGGTGTGTTGGCAGTTGCCCGTCAGGGTTCAGTGGGAAATGAAAGAATCAGGCGTTGAGATTGCTCATGTGCGCGCGTGGAAGCGCAGCGACTGGGGCGATGACGGAGACAC
>CAMDAT010000222.1 GCA_945888825.1 Bifidobacterium breve
ATCAGAGTTTCCGACAAACCTTCTGCAACACCAGGAACGCCAACAACCGCAGCAGTAACGGCCACACAGGCTGACCCCAGATTGATTGCTAGGTGGAGCCGACTCGGTGGACCGGAGCGTGATCCGAAACAACCGCAGCTCGTTAGAGATGCCCGCCGAGCAGCTACCAACAGAACTGAGAATCCAAAATACGCAGCGGCTAGTGCCACCGCTAGGACCGCCCCGCCAGCGACAAGGCCAGCAAAGCCCAAGAGCAATTCTACCCACCCAATAATCCGCGCCATGTTCCTAGCTGAGCGTTCGTTTGCAGCTAGAGGAACCCGCAACTGCACCAAAACCCCTGCCAATGCAGTTGGATCGAGCAGCTTGGTTGCGCCAGCGGCTACCAGAACGAGACAAATCACCCAAAACGCCCCGGCCACAACTGTCACCTAGCTCAGCGTACAGATCTGAGCGGACAGAGCCGAACTGCGCCACAATGGCAACCTAGTGTCATAGCAGTACCAGAAATATTTTTGGCGGGTGTCAACCTAGAACGACTCCCAACCGTTGAAGAGGCATGTTGTGGAAAAGTCAGCAGATGAAAGCGGGTTTAGAAGCTTCTACGAGCGCCTCCAGCCCCGCGCCGTCTCTGTTGCTCGCCGGCTACTCGGAGATTCCGCTCTGGCCGAAGACACCGCTGCAGAGGCGTTCGCTCGTGCCTATGCCAGATGGGAAAAAGTTCGACAGCACCCCAACCCAGATGCCTGGCTTTTGCGGGTGGTGGGCAACATCGCAGTTGATTACCTTCGCAGGGATAGTCGCAAACCACTGCTCGGAGTTGATCCGGTTCGCACCGATCCCTCTGGCGATGCAGCAGCGCTACGAATCGACCTTACCGACGCAATGCAACATCTCTCTGGGCGCCAACAAGAGGTCATCGTGCTTCGCTATCTGATCGACCTGCCAGAAGAAGAAGTCGCGGCGGCTCTGGGAATGTCGAACGGTTCAGTCAAGACCCACTTGCACCGAGCTACTACCAAGCTACGCACTCGCATGACGCCGCAGCCCACTGCGCCAGCCCCAACCACTGCGCCAGCCCCGGCAGCCGGCGCATCACAGAACGGAGCGACTGATGCCTAAGAACGATCTGCAGAGCTATCCGGCCGTCGGTGACGATGCCAGGTTCGATGCCATTGTGAAGCGTGGAACTGCAATGCGGCGAGGCCGCAACACCAAGCGAGCCGCCACCTTCGGCAGTTTGGGAATTATGGCAGCCGCCATTGCCGTCTTTGCGCTCGTTGATACTTCAGAGCCGTCTCAGGCCTCGCAAGTTTTTGCCGATAGCGCCGAGGTCGCACCTACTACTGCTCCTACCCGAGCACTCAGCGAGCCGGGGCCACTCAGCTTGAGCATCGAACAGACTTCTTCTGGCGCAACAATTACTTTGCTGGATCCCTCTGCTGCTGTGGCCGCGGCTGGAGAACCACCGGCACAACAATGCGTCACCGTCACGCTGCGCGCTGCAGGCTCTGGTGCGACTGGCGAGGTGCTGGCCGAGGGCTTCACATGTAGCGACGGCTCAGGGGCTGCGGTGACCGAGGTCCCCCTGATTGCAGCAGTTGACGGGGTCCAAGTTGGTTGTGCCGCAACTGCGATTCGCACGGATGCAACACCCGACCTGAGCGAACCGCTCGACTCGACCTTTGCAGTCTCGCTTCCTGCTGGCATGAGTCCAGGGAACTATCAGATTACTGCCGAGGCAGTTTCTGGACTTGGAGACGGCTGTGCAGGATCTGCAGAGGGTTCTAGCGAGTCCGAGAACTCAGCCTTGGCCGCGGGCAGCTTTGCGCTCTAACAAGAGTCACTAGCCGCAATCACCCTGAGGGGCATCAGTCTCGTGCCAAGCTCTGTCAGTGAGCAGCGAGGATGCACACCAAGATCAGGCTGCAGCCCCCGAAGACCTTGCCTCAGAAGACCTTGCCTCAGAAGACCTCGCCCCGGAAAATCTCGCCTCAGAAGACCTTTCCCCAGAGGGTGAGCCTGCACCAGAGAAACTTTCGCTGGCTGAGAAGTCCGCTCGGGCTTGGACCACCGCTTTGTTTCGTGCTGCCCGATGGGCAGACGCGCGGGATCGACCGCACCCTGTAGCGGCTGATGGCGCGATCGACCCAGAGGCCGATCCGGATGCCATCGTCGGCGCCGAATTGCGAGTCCTGCGCTCGCTTGATCCCGACCTCGTCGACTTGCCTACGCTCGAAGAGTCGGGGCCACTGACCGCAGATCAAGTTGACCCCACGTTGATCAGCGCTGCCATTGCTGGTGCAAGCGTCGGCGCTAGCGCAGTAGTAGAAGTCTCTGGTCCTGGGGCTACGGCCTCGGCTTGGGCAGTGGCAAAGGCAGCGCTGAGCATTGTCGGTGCCCCCGTCACCGTCCCGACCATGACTGTTGCAGCACTCCGGACTGCAAAGATCACGCGGACCAGAATTGAGCTGTACCCCGAGCACCTGCATGCACTCGCTCAAGGTAACAAGTCGCCGCTGCCGCTGACTCGAGTGGCGCAGAGGCCAGCAAGCAACCGGTATCTGATTACTTCTGACCTACACCGTTGCATTCCTGGTCGACTGGACTGGCCAGAACGTCAAGGTACTAAAGAGCTCTACCAAGAAGTCCTCAGCGGCTACGCCGACGGGGATTGGAACCTGATTGAGAACGGCGACGTCGAAGATTTTTGGATGGTCGGAGGTTCAACCTGGGGCGCGGTGTATGACGTTGCGTATCTCACCGGGGCTGTTGGGCCGAGCCGAGAAGAATCGCGTCGGACCATCCTCAGAGAGCAACTCGATCGCATTGTTGAAAACAACGAAGATATTTACTCCCTACTCCGAGACAGATTCTGTGCACAGGGCCGTTACCTGCGCACCATGGGAAACCACGACGATGCCTATACCGACCCCAAGATGGTCGACTACCTGACCTCGGCTCACTTACCTGGGGCAGAAGTGGTCGACACTGTCTTGTTGTGTGCGCAGGGGTCTGAGCCAAGCACTGATATTTCAGATGTGTCAGCAGTGATTTCGCATGGCCACCTGACCGACTCTTGGAACGGGCCTGGGTTCGCACCTCTTGGCCGATCCATAACTTGGTTGATTACTGGCCTCGATGACCTGCCGAAGATTCCGAAGGCCGGAGGCCTTCCCGATGAGCAACGTTTGGCACGGTTGCTCGGCGGACGAGCTCGAAATCGGCTCATTACTGTCGATCCTCGGTACGGCGGGAACCGCAGATTCGACAGCTTGGATGAGGAACGACTGTTTTCGCGCCTCGACGCCTGTCCGCCCGAGAGCGGCGAGTGGCCTTGGCTGATCTTTGGCCACACCCACTTCCCCATGCTCTGGCCGCAAAATGCCGAAGGCCACAAAGTGAAGTACGCCAATTCTGGTTGCGGAGTCCTTGATCAGGCCATGACCTGTTTGGAATGGGACTCAAGTGATGAACAGAACCCACTCCGTCTCATCATCTGGCTAGCTGACCCAAACGGGGCTCGCAGGATTGAACTCATTCCTGACGGACCTACGCTGCGTACTGCCTAGCTATCGGCCGGTGTGGCCAAACCCACCTTGGCCACGGTCGGATTCATCAAGTTCTTCGACCTCGATAAAGTCCACATGTTCGACCGCTTGAATCACCAACTGCGCAATTCGCTCGCCACGCAGAATTTCAAACGGCTCAGATGGGTCTGTGTTGATCAACAAGACTTTGAGCTCTCCGCGGTAACCGGAATCAATCAGACCGGGAGTGTTCAAACAAGTCACTCCGTGCTTCAAGGCAAGACCGCTTCGAGGTTGAACAAACCCCGCATAACCCTGCGGGATTGCCACCGCTATTCCAGTAGGAATCAGGGCTCTCCCACCGCTCGGGCTCAGCGTGATTGCCTCACGAGCACGTAAATCAATCCCCGCATCACCCGGTTTGGCATATTCCGGAAGCGGCAATTCTGGGTCAAGTCGAACAACGGGTACCTGCAGCACGCCGCCGAGGATAGCGGGTCATTGGAACCACAAATGTGCCAAGACTTTCCGCTTAGTGCCGAGATGACCGTACTGTGGGGAGATGCTCGCATGGATGGATCTAGAGATGACCGGCCTTGATGCAACCAAGAATGTGATCGTAGAGATCGCAACCTTGATTACTGATGATGAACTCAACATCATCGCCGAAGGCCCCGATCTGGT
>CAMDAT010000223.1 GCA_945888825.1 Bifidobacterium breve
GGCCTCTGCGGCGCTGGTGCACAGGAAGTCGCGAGTAACGGGGATGCCGTATGCGGCAAGAATCTGTTTGGATTGAAGTTCACCAAGTGCGCCAGACCCGGCAAGGAGCGGTGCGACTTTGGCTGCCGTTGTTGAGGGCTTCTTGGCGAGAAGGTGAATGGGGCTCTGGTACCGCTCAGCGAATTCGTGATGCTCAAAGTAGGCGCTGGCTGCAAGCACACAGTTTGCAAAGGTTCGAAACACCGGGATTTGAGAGGGAATCAGAATCTGTTCGTAGACCTCATCCCAAGTGGGTGACCCCCAGACAACAAGGATTGGCTTCTTGGTCTCTTCCGAGATTTTTACAATGTCTCTAGCCATGGGTGCTGAGATTGTTGCCAATGCGCCGGTGATCGGAATGATCACCATGTCAATGTTTGGATCGTTGACAATCGCCCGCAGAATATGAATTCCGCGCTTATCTGAACTCGGTGGTCCGCCCGAATCCACCGGATTCGAAACTCGCAGGTAGCCGGGAATGTGTTCGCGTAGTTCCTTCTGAGTCCGCTTCGTTAGATCAGGAATCTGCATGTCTCCGGCCGCAACAAGGTCTGCCATATGCGCACCCGTTCCACCCGAGATTGCATATATGCAGACTCGACGCTCTGCTGCGCGTCCAGGCCGAGGCGCCTCGGTTCTACAGAACGTGGCCGCCACTTCGGTCAGTTCGTCTAGGCCATCAACTCGTGTGACGCCGAACTGCTTGAACACATCAGAGATCACCCGGTCAGAACCGGTCAGGTGGCCGGTATGGCTTTTGGCCATCGACCGTCCTTCTTCTGTGCGGCCGACTTTGACGCATACCAGCGGTACCCCTGCCTTGGCTGCGTGGTCGGCCGCCAGCATCATGGTGCGGCCATCTTTGAAGCCCTCGATGTAGGCAGCTACTGCGCCAGTGGTTGGCAGGTCGACGAAGTAGCGAACAAAATCAGCAAACTCAAGGTCTGCCTCGTTCCCAGCAGGTGCCCAGTGAGACAGAGCAATGCCGAGCTGTTGGGATTGAAAGACTGGTCGCCCTTGATGCCCGGACTGCGTGATCAGAGCAATGCTCTGTCCTGGCAGATCATCACGGAATGTCTCGAACGCATTCAAGTTGGTGTTTGGCCCGAGCAAATGTGTGTTGCTGTTTTGAATGAGTAATTCGAGCCGGTCCTGCAGCGCCTCGCCCTTAGCACCGAGTTCAGCAAACCCTGCTGCAAAAATCACGGCGAACTTGGGTTGCTTAGCAAGTACTGACTCAAACATGTCTACGGCCGCGCCAACCAAAATGACGGCGAGGTCAATCTCTCCGGGAACCTCGGTGATGTCGTGATAACAAGTCACGCCATCCACGGTGTCCCGATTGGGATTGACCGGGATGACCTCTGCCCCGCATCGTTTTCCCCAGGCCGCAATCTTGCGCCACATTGCATCGTTGGGTCGGCGATTATCAGATGCACCTATCACAACGACCCGCTGTGGATGAAAGAACGTATCTAGATCTATATCTCGCAGTTCGGTGGGTCGGCCAGTGAGGTCAGTTTGAGTCGTCACATTCTGAACTCTACCTGACACGAGCGTCAGGTAGGCTGTGAATTGATGCAACCACGTGAAGCAGTCATCGTCGATACCATCCGCACACCGATCGGAAAGCGCAAGGGTCAGCTCGCAGGCTGGCACCCGGCTGACCTTTTGGGATTCACTCTGCTGGGCTTACTCGACCGAACAGGGGTAGACCCGGGGCTGATCGACGACGTGATTGGTGGCTGTGTTACTCAAGTTGGCGAGCAGTCAACCAACGTCACGCGCAATGCCTGGGTTGGAGCGGGCCTGCCGCAGAACGTGGCTGCAACTACGGTAGATCGTCAATGCGGAAGCTCGCAGCAGGCCGTGCACTTTGCAGCCCAGGGCGTGCTCGCTGGTGCCTATGACCTGAGCATTGCTTGCGGGGTGGAGTCCATGACTCGAGCGCCGCTTGCGAGCAACGCCTCTGGCGGAATGGGACCGTTCTCTGGTGACTATCTGCGCGTCATCGACAATCAGCTCATGACGCAGTTTCAGATTTCTCAGATGCTCGCGGATCGCCACGGAATCACGCGAGAACAAATGGATGCACTAGCAGTCGAGTCGCATCGTCGAGCGCAGGCCAGCACTGATTCGGGAGCATTTACTACCGAGATTCTGCCAGTCCCTGTCAAAGACTCAGAGGGGAACCTCTCCGGTGAGGTTATGACTATTGATCAGGGGATCAGGCCAGAAACCACCTTAGAAATTCTCGCTGGCTTGGGCTCCGCTGCAAAGTGGGATCCTTCGATCGCCCCCGATATCACTGCCGGAAATGCCTCGCAGACTTCGGATGGTGCCGCTGCGATGCTCATTGCTGAGCGCTCCGTTGCGGAACGACTTGGGCTGCCAATTCGGGCCGTGATTCGAGAATTCGCAGTCGGTGGAGATGATGCCGTGCTCGTGCTGTCTGCCCCCAACCCCGTAACCCGCAAGCTTCTCAAAAAATCGGGTATGACTATCTCGGATTTCGATGCCATTGAGTGCAACGAGGCCTTTGCTGCAGTCGCACTGATGTGGGCACAGGAGTTCTTGCCAGATGGCGATTACTCAGCCTTCAACCCACGAGGCGGAGCCATTGCTTTGGGGCATCCGCTTGGAGCAGGCGGCGTGCGGTTAATGACCACATTGCTGAATCAGCTCGAGGCTGAGCAAGGTCGATTTGGGCTACAGGTCATGTGCGAGGGCGGCGGCATGGCAAACGCCACGGTGATCGAGCGGGTATAGAACTACTTGCGGGGCAGTTTGATTGCCTTGTCCGCAATGATGTTTTTTTGTACTTCGGTAGTGCCTGCGCCGATCGAGGTATATCGCTGGAACACATAGAGGCGGTTCCAAGATCCGCCGTCCACGGTGCCCATTCCACCTTTGGCCACCATTGCCTCGGGCCCCAATAAGTCGCAGGCCAGTTCAGCCAAACTCTGAGCTAGATGAGACCACTGCAGCTTTGCGATGGGAACCTCTGGCCAGTTCTTTTCATTTCGCAGAATCTTCGACAGCGCCCGATAGTTCAGGAGTTTGGTGTACTCAATATCGGTGTGCGCCCGGGCGATCCGCTGACGAAGCTCTGGGTCGTTCAGGGCTTCAGGATTATTTGAGCGGGCCAAACTGACCATGGCATCAAGGTCATGTCGCATGCCCACCGCGAGCCCAGCAGTTCCGACGCGCTCAGAGCCGAGCGTTCCCATGGCTACAGCCCAACCCTCACCCTCGGCACCCAACAGGCAACTTGAAGGCACCCGAGCGTCCTCAAAAAAAATCTCGCAGAACATCTCCTCGCCGGTGATGTCACGGATGGGTCGAATGTCAATGCCAGGAACCTCAAGATCAAGAATCATCGCGGTGATGCCGTCATGCTTGCGACCCTCGGCAATTGAGTTCGGGTCAGTGCGCACCAGAAACAATCCCCATCGAGCTAGGTGAGCAGAACTCGTCCAAATCTTGGTTCCGTTGAGCACATACTCCTCGCCATCTCGGACGGCCATCGTGCGAAGATTCGCCAAATCCGAACCAGCTTCCGGCTCGGAGAAACCCTGACACCAGTGGTCCTCCGCATTGAGAATGTTTGGAACCCACTGCTGCTTCTGCTCCTCGGTTCCCCAGCGAATAATCATTGGTCCGATTTGCCAGAGACCGTTCGCGTTGTAGATGCCGGGGGTGCGGTAGCGAGCCATCGTCTCGGAATAAATGACGTTCTGGGTGATGGTGGCATCACGGCCACCCCACTCCTCGGGCCAGTTGATCGCAGCCCAGCGCCCAGTGTTCAGCAGTCTCTGCCAAGCGCGCCGCTTTTCCATAGCGCCCATAATTCCTGCGCTACCTGGGCCTGCCTGATTCTCATCCTCGCTGAGTTCCGCGTCTGCTGGGTCGCTCTCGCCGAGATCCTGCTCACCCCACTCAGTGAGAAACTTCGGAAGATTGTCATCGAGCCAGGATTCGAGTTCCTCGCGGAACGCTTCGTCCTCGGGTGCATACGAGAAGTCCATGGACCGATACTAACTGACGTCCATGTCAGCTAGCATTCGAGGCATGGAATTTACCTTCTCTGAACAGCAAGACGAGCTACGCAAAGCAGTTCGAAGCTTTCT
>CAMDAT010000224.1 GCA_945888825.1 Bifidobacterium breve
TGTGCACACTGGGATTTCTGGAGTGGCTCAGTTCATCTCAGCAGATGACCGCGCTGCCCTTGATGACGTGCGCTACCTGTTGTCGTTCTTGCCCTCGAACAATTTGGACGAGGCTCCGTTCGAGGCAACCGAGGACCCGGCCGATCGCCGCTGCGAAGAGCTCTATGACTTGATTCCAGCCTCGGCAAATCAGCCCTATGACATGCGTGACGTCGTGCGAATTGTTGCCGATGACGGTGAGTTCTTTGAGTACGCATCAGCCTGGGCCGGATCAATTATCTGCGGCTTCACCCGCATCGGCGGCCACACTGTCGGCGTGGTCGGAAACAACCCAGCCATGTATGCAGGGGTGCTCGATAGTGAGTCCTCATCAAAGGCTGCCCGCTTTGTGCGCACCTGTGATGCGTTCAACATTCCGCTGGTGACCTTTGTAGATGTTCCCGGTTTCTTGCCGGGGGTTGCCCAAGAACACGGCGGAATCATTCGTCACGGTGCCAAACTGTTGTACGCATATTGCGAGGCCACCGTGCCGCGAATCTCGGTGATTACTCGCAAGGCCTACGGCGGCGCCTATGTGGTGATGGACTCCAAGTCGATTGGCTCGGACCTGACCTTTGCTTGGCCCTCTGCCGAGTTGGCAGTTATGGGAGCTTCGGGTGCAGTCGAGATTGTGCACCGTCGGGCAATGGCAGAGGCGGCCAACCCCGAGGCCCTGCGAGCGGAACTCATCGAGGAGTACGAGGAGACATTCCTGAACCCATGGGAGGCCACCGACAGGGGCTACGTGGATGATGTGATTGACCCCGCAGAAACGCGGATCAAGCTGATCGCCGGACTCGAGATTCTCCAGTCGAAGCGTGAAGAACTTCCGCACCGCAAGCACGGAAACATGCCACTGTGATGTCAGGCACAGGCATCGGGAATATTTCGCCTGAACCAACTGATGAAGAGGCAGCAGCGATCGTTGCTGCTGTGCAGCTTGGCCTGCCTACAGGTGGCGGCCAGGGCGATCAAGTAACGCCAGTCTCTCGCTGGAGATTCTCGGGTCGCTGGTGGTCGCGCCCGGTGCCCGCCCGTCGTGCACGCCCCGGCGGCTAAAGCTGGCACATGTCGCAGCACCAGAACCGGCCATCTGAACTGAGCCCATCTGAACTGAGCCCATCTGAACTCAGCACAGTTGCTAATGACGAAGTAGTCATTCATGACGGCGCATCGGTGAAGCAGTACCTAGACCTGAAGGCCGACACTCAGTACAGCTTCGATGGTCACGACCTGCGAACTCTGCCGCAGCCGGGGGAGTTGCTCACCACTTTTACTTCAGTAAATGATCTGCATTTTGGAGAGCTTGAGGCTGGCAAAATTGAGGGGGTCGATGAGTGGCCTTCTTGTTCGGTTGAACCTGGCGATGAGCCCTACCCGGAACTGATGAACCGCGGCGCAGTATCTGAGATGGCGGCGATCAACCCGGCGCTCGTGGTGGTCAAGGGCGACTTGACCTCAGAGGGTTCTGAAGAGGAGTACCGGCGCTTCCTGCAGGTCTATGAGGGAGCATTCGGCGATGAGATGTTGCATGTTCGTGGTAACCACGAGAGCTATAACAATGCGCCCTATGCCAAGGATCCCTTCCAAGAGCGTGAGCTGCCTGGGGTGACCGTTGCGTTGCTCGATACCTCAGTTGAGCAGGACCCTAGGGGTGCACTCGATGCCGAGCGGTTGGATTGGCTCGACGAACTCGGCCAGCGGTCAGACCGCCCGGTGATGGTCTTTGGGCATCATCCGGTTTGGGAACACGCACACCGACCGGAGGGGAAGGACACCCAGAGCTATTTCTGCCTGTCTCCCGAATCAACCGAGGAACTCCGACAAGTGTTTCTTCGCAGACCCAATCTGGTCGGGTACTTCGCGGGGCACACTCACCGCAACCGCGTCCTTCACTTGCCTGGCACTGGCAACCGGCCCTTTGCCGAGTTGGCATCAGTCAAGGAATATCCAGGTGCTTGGGCTGAGTACCGAGTGTTTGACGGTGGCATCTTGCAGGTCCACCGCCGGATCTCTACTCCGGAAGCACTGCAGTGGAGCAATACCACCCGCTCCATGTATGCCGGACTTTTTATGGCCGAGGCATTTGGACTGCGAGTTACCGATCGCTGCTTCATGATCGACGTGCCCCAGTGACGCACGAGGCTGAGGCTGCGGCAGACGCGGCTTCAAGTCCGGGCCCGCTGGCCGATCTGCGAGTTATCGACCTTGCCACCGTTATCGCCGGGCCGGGCTGCGCGAGGTATTTGGGGGACTTTGGCGCTGATGTCATCAAGGTGGAACGTCCAGGTGGAGACACTGCGCGTGACCTTGGGTGGAAAGACCCTCGCGATGGGCAGTCGCTCTGGTGGAAGATTGTCGGCCGAAACAAACGCACCATCACGCTTGACCTCAAGGACCCTGAGGATCTGGCTGTCATGCTGGAACTCTGCGATTCGGCTGATGTCTTAGTGGAGAACTTTCGCCCTGGCACCCTCGAGCGATTAGGCCTCGCCCCGCAGATTCTGCATGAGCGAAACCCTGATTTGATCATTACCCGAGTGACGGGATTTGGTCAGACAGGCCCCTACAAAGACCGCGCTGCCTTTGCCACTCAGGCCGAAGCGCTCTCGGGGTTTGCTGCACTTAACGGCGAACCTGGTGGGCAACCGCTGCTCCCTCCGATCGCACTCACGGATGAACTCACTGCCATAGCAGCTGCATTCGCCACGATGGTTGCTGTGCATTCCGGTCAAGGTCAGGTCGTGGACGTGAGTCTGATCGAATCCATGCTGCAAATCATGGGTCCACTTGTGCCGCTGTTTGGCATGCTCGGCCAAACTCAGCAGCGCCTTGGTGCTGGCATTCCCTACACGGTGCCACGCAACACCTATCAAACCTCGGACGGAAAATGGGTAGCGGTGTCTTCGAGCGCAGAGTCTGTTGCGCAGCGGGTTCTTGAACTGATCGGTTTGGGCGGAGACGAGGAGTTAGCTGGCTTTGACGGTCGGGTTGCACACCGTGAGCGCATCGATGCACGCATGGCTGAGTGGATGCTGCAACGAACCCAGGCCCAAGCTCTGGCTGAGTTTGAAAACGTAGATGCAGCAGCGGCACCGGTCTACGACATGGCTGACATCTTCGCTGACCCGCAGTATCAGGCTCGCAATGCAATCGTCACCGTGGATGGTGTTCCGATGCCGCAACTTATCGCTCAACTCTCGGCAACTCCGGGGGCTGTGCGCTGGGCTGGCCGCGCACAAAATCAGGATGCAGCGGAGATTAGAGCCGAGGCAGGGGAAGGCCAGAGCGACTCACTCTGAGACTGCAACTCATTCTGACAGTGCAACTTCGATGCGATCTTGTTTCCATTCTTTGGCAGCAAGAAGCGCTGTCCTGGACTGAGCCAGGAGTTCTTCTGCAGTAAAGGCATGGGCTGGGTAACAGGCCACGCCGGCCCACATGATGTGGTTTCCGAATCGGCCCACAATGTTGCGCCGCACTCTCTCGACTGTCCACACGGCGCCATTCTCGGGAGTGTCTTCCAAAATGATCGCAAAGGTTCCGTCGTCGAGACGACAAGCTGTATCTGCATCGCGAATGGTCTCGCGGATCGACTCAGCAGCAGAGGCTGCAACGACTGGGACTCCGGAATCGGCATCGCCTTGGACTAGGTCAATCAGCGCTATTCCAACTGGCCGCAAATGGCGGCGAGCTGATGCAATTCGAGCCTCCAAGGCCACCATAAAATAGGCCTCCGAGAAGAGTTGCGACTCTGCGTCTACCAGTAGAGAGGAGTCCCCGCCCGCAACTACTGGGAGTTCCTCTTCTTCTGATGCGGTAGCAGATTCAACTGCTGAAGCAAGATCTGATTCAAGCTGAGCAATTCTCTGAGCTGCAGTCTCTGCTTGTGCTTGGCTGGCACCCAAGGCGTTTGCCAGGTCATCGATTTGAGCCTCGAAGAGGGCTCGCTCATCGGAACTGTCCTCGGTATTATCCACCCGCAGCGTGAGCACAAGGACTCCTGCTGCGCCACCTGCCATTCCTGCGGCGAACCCCACAAGAGCAATATCGCTGAACAGCGCAGCCACACCTAGGCAGGCCGAAAGTACTCCAAGTACAAATGCGACTGCGCGACTGTTCACCACCT
>CAMDAT010000225.1 GCA_945888825.1 Bifidobacterium breve
CCTCAACTGCGACCCCAAAATCCAAGCACTCATCATCAACTCTTTGGGCATCCCACTCGACCTAGGAACCGCCGTTCGTTACGCAACACCCAGCCAACGCAAAGCCATAGCAATCAGAGACCAAGGATGCGTCGTCCCCGGATGCGACGCACCACACAACTGGGTAGACCTACACCACGTACAAGAAGCCCAAGACGGCGGACCAACAGATCTCAACAACCTGGTCTCCCTATGCAAACCACACCACGCACTACTCCACACCAACGGCTGGACCATCACCCAAAACCCTGACAAACCCGGCAGATACATCATCACCACACCCACCGGCACCCAACTCAACACCCAACACAACGGCAAACCCAGCCCATAAACCAGCCCGTAACACCGATCCCCACCGCAGCCCGACGCCGACCAGCGAAAATCGGGCCACTTGCGCGCCGGTCAGCCCCCTCAGCCAAGCTCGGGCAGAATGTTGGAATGGACCTGCGAATCTTTATTGAGCCTCAACAAGGCGCGAGCTACGAGCAACAGCTTGCAGTAGCTCAGCGTGCCGAATCCCTTGGCTTTGACGCGTTCTTCCGATCCGACCACTTCCTCAAGATGGGAGATGTGTCAGGTCTTCCGGGGCCCAGCGACTCTTGGGTCACGCTCGGTGCAATCGCACGAGAGACCTCGACTATCAAACTCGGAACCATGGTCACTTCGGTTACTTTCCGCCAGCCAGGTCCGCTAGCGATAGCCGTTGCGCAGGTAGATCAGATGTCGGGCGGCCGTGTCGAGTTAGGCATCGGCGCCGGCTGGTATGACCAGGAGCATCTGGCGTACGGAATTCCATTTCCGCCCCTTAAAGAACGCTTTGATCGACTCGAAGAGAGTCTCGAGATTTTGCAGGGCTTGTGGCATACGCCAATAGGAGAGACCTTTGCGCATCACGGCGAGTACTGGACCATCGAGGAGTCACCTGCCTTGCCAAAGCCCGCTCACCCTGCGGGCCCACCCATCATCATCGGGGGAGCCGGCCCGAAGCGCACTCCGCAACTCGCAGCCCGTTTCGCAGCCGAGTTCAACACTCCGTTCTTTGGGCTAGACGACGTTGTCACTGCTCATGCCCGAGTTGATCAGGCATGTAACGCAGTTGGACGTGACCCCGCCTCACTCCGACGCTCAGCCTGCCAAGTCTTGTGCTGCGGAGCTACCGAGGCACAGATCGACAGCAGGGCCGCTGCGATTGGTCGCGAACCGGATGAGCTGCGAACAAACGGCATGGCTGGAACCCCAACTGAACTGATCGCCAAGATGCAGGCTTATTCCGCTATTGGAGTGACCCGTATGTATCTACAGACTCTTGATCTAGAAGATTTGGATCACCTAGATCTGCTTGCCGAGACCGTCCTTGCCGCCGCAGCCGAGCTGCCCTGAGGCCCAGGCTCGAACCCTGCAACCCCAGAGCCTGATCCTTGCAGCCATGGTTCCGCCACTGCATTGGGGGCCGGTGCATTGGGGCGAGCGGAGGGACAGTACGGTAGGGGCCTCATGACAGATCCCGCCTCGCCTGCAGGCCAAGAGAAGCTTCCCGTCCGCATGCTGAACGATCGAATTTTGGTCAAGCTCGACGCAGCCGAAGCAGAGCGGCGATCGAGCGGCGGCATAGTCATTCCGGCAACAGCGCAATTGGGCAAACGCTTGGCTTGGGCCGAGGTAAGGGCTGCCGGGCCGCAGGTGCGTTCGGTGCAAGAGGGTGACCATGTGCTGTTCAACCCCGAAGACATCTATGAGGTTGAAGTCCGTGGGGAAACCTTTGTGATTCTGCGAGAGCGAGACGTGCACGCCCTTGCAGCCGAGCGCCTTGAAGAGACCCATACCGGCCAGACGGGCCTATATCTATAGAAGCGCAAACCCAAAGATTTCGTTGGATCACGAACTAGTTGTGGGCTGAGGCTGTGCAACTTCTACGATGTCTGCCATGCCCCAGTCCGTCACGCCATCCTCACCAACCTCCGAGCAGCCTTCTCCAGACTCGGCAAGTCGCGGGCTTGACTCCCCGGCTGTCACTCCGATTGCGGTGCGCGAGCAGGACTTCGCTCAGATCACCTTCAACGAAGACGGCCTTGTTGCAGCCATTGTCACTGACATCAAAACCAAAGACGTTCTGATGATGGCTTGGATGAACGAAGAATCGCTACAGATGAGTCTTGAGCAGGGCCGGACGGTGTTCTGGTCACGCTCCCGTCAGGAACTCTGGCGTAAAGGTGATACCTCGGGAGACAGGCAGTTCATCCGCTCAGCTGCTTATGACTGCGATGGAGACACCCTGTTGTTTGTCGTTGAACAGGAAGGCAATGGGGCATGTCACACCGGCAACTATTCCTGCTTCTTCCGAGCCTTCGGAGCATGAGAGCAGTCCGAGCATGAGAGCAGTCCGAGTATGACTCAGAAGAGCTACCAGTCGGCGGCCGCGAGTTCCGCTCAGATCGTTCCCGACTTTGAGCTGTTTAAGAATCTGGCGCGAACCCATCGGGTTGTTCCCGTGTTCAGAACTCTTCTTGCGGACCTGACCACTCCGGTTGCTGCTTTCATGCGTCTCTGCGGGGATGACACAGAAGGTCAGCCAGGCTTTTTGTTGGAATCCGTGGATCACGGCGGCCGATGGAGCCGATGGTCTTTCGTCGGTCGAGCGCCGCGAGCGAAGATTGTTTCACGCCAAGGCAGGCTCACGTTCTCTGGCGATCTTCCAGACGGGATCCCTACGGATCAGGGAGTTTTGGCCAGCTTGGACATGTTGCTGCAGCACTACAAAGCGCCCACCGCCGCCGAGTTCGGCGCGCTCGGTGCAGAGCTACCTCCGCTTCACTCGGGCGTAGTCGGGTACTTGGGCTATGACGTGGTGCGCGAGGTTGAGCGGTTGCCGAACGCTCCCGAGTCAGACCGGGACTGGCCAGACGCAATTCTGTCGGTCATTGGCGAGTTGGCGGCCTATGACCATTGGAGCCAGCAGGTCACACTGATTGCTAATGCGTTTGTGGATGACACATCCACCGATGAGCAACTCGAACAGGCATACCTTCATGCGATTTCTCGAATCGATCAGATGGCAGCCGACGGGGCGATTGCCTTGGAGGAACCACTCGTCGAAGCACCGGCTTCGGCTGATCCGCCTCCGGTCACCTCTACGCTTGCACCGGGCTTGTATGAGTCGGCTGTTGCCGTAGCCAAAGAGCACATCCTTTCGGGTGACATCTTTCAAGTTGTGCTTTCGCAGCGCTTTGACGTTGTGACCAATGCCGACCCGCTCGATCTCTATCGCGTGCTTCGGCGTGTCAATCCAAGCCCGTACATGTACTACGTGCGTGAAGAGGAACTCACCTTGGTGGGATGCTCGCCAGAGCCGATGGTGCAGTTACTCGATGGCAAAGTCATTTCTCGACCCATTGCGGGCACCCGGTTCAGAGGTAAGACCGATGAGCACGATCGCCAACTTGCTGCAGAGTTAATCGAGCATCCCAAGGAGCGAGCCGAGCACATCATGTTGGTGGACTTAGCTCGCAACGATGTCGGTCGCGTGGTCGAGTTCGGCACTTGCCATGTCGATGAGTTGATGACACTTGAGCGCTTTAGTCACGTGATGCACCTGACTTCTCAGGTTTCTGGAACGCTCGCAGCGGGCAGCACCCCAATTGATGTTCTGCGTGCGACCCTTCCGGCGGGGACAGTGTCTGGAGCCCCCAAAGTTCGTGCCATGGAGATCATCGATGAGCTTGAACCCACTCGCCGAGGCCCCTATGCCGGCGTAGTTGGTTACCTAGATTTTTCTGGCAACATCGATACTGCTCTTGCGATTCGCACCATGGTTCTTGACCCACCCGACGCCGATGGAAAGCGGCGGGCATCGGTGCAAGCAGGGGCGGGAGTAGTTGCTGACTCCATTGCGGCCGAGGAAGAACTCGAAACCCGCAATAAGGCCAAGGCGCTGCTCAGCGCTATTGCACCAGCGGAACAAATGACGCGGCATCGCAGGGCCGCAGCGCAGAGTCGTCGCGACCAGACTCCCTGACTCAAACAGACTCCCTGACCCAAACAGACTGCCTGACTCAAACAGGGTTCAGAGATGGGCGAGACTTAGAAGATGACAGACGTGACTGCTGATTACCTTGC
>CAMDAT010000226.1 GCA_945888825.1 Bifidobacterium breve
TTGAAGGGGGCTCCATAGGTGGTGCGATGACCTGCAATCGCCGAGTTGCCGGCCTGACCCGGTAGCGGAGTTCCTGGGTAATGACCGGGTCCCTTCTTGAGATCAGGTTTGGAAACGCCTTCTACAATCACACGCTGCAGGCCAATCTTTGCAATCGTGATCACACCTACTGGGTCACCCTCTGGCGGAGGTGCTGTTGCAGGCGCGGTAGCAGCGTTCACGCTGGCTAGTTCCTCTGCAAGCTGCTTGATCACAACTGGGCCAGATGTGGTCTTTACGTCGGACTCGCTAGCTAGCGTTCGGGTGAGATCGGCTTGTGCGTTCGACTGCGACAGGGCAGTGCCCCAGAGCTGATAGCCCACGAATCCCAGGACCAAGAGACCCGCAACAATGAGCGTCTTTCCTATAACGCCAAGAATCCTTCCGAACATCCTTTCAAACTATCGGGAATCCGGGGTAACGCCTGTGCTTGGCCCGGTCGACTAAAGAAGAACTAGCTTATAAATGCTGTGTCGGCCATTGTCCACCTCCGTTCCGCCGTCGCACTTATCGGCCGATTTCCTGCTCTCGCTGGAGTGAATCTTGACGTGCACGCCGGAGAGATCCTTTTGCTTCGCGGGCCGAATGGCGCTGGAAAGACCACGCTGCTGGGGGTCTGTGCTGGACTGATCGGACTCAGTACCGGTGAGGCTGTAGTTCTTGGCGAGGACCTCACCAGGAACCGCCGTGCGGTTCGCCGACGTGTCGGGTTGTTGGGACATGACTCGTTTTTGTATCAAGACCTGTCTGTGGTCGAAAACCTTGATTTCTGGTCTCGTGCCGCTGCTGCAACGGTGGCTGATGGGCGGGCGGCCCTTGATCGCCTCGGGGTTGCTTCACGTTTGTTTGAGCTTCCAGTGCACTCCCTGTCTGCCGGGCAACGCCGCAGAGTCTCGTTTGCGGCAATGATCTGTCGCAGACCAGAGCTCTGGCTGCTCGACGAGCCACATGCGGGCCTTGACAGTGCAGGTCGTGACCTTGTCGATGGTCTCATGTCGGAGGCAGCTACTAGCGGTGCCACCGTGCTGTTTGCCTCTCATGAACTCGACAGGGCAGAGCATGTTGCGCACCGCTCGGTCACCATCAGCGGGGGAGTCATCCTTGATGAGACCCCACCAAGTACTGAAACCCGAGCTGACTCATGAGCCAATCCGGCGGCGTCCTGAGTGATGCGTTGTTAGTAGCGCGCAAAGACCTGTTGTTAGAGCGGCGGGCCAAGATTGGTATTGGCCAAGTCTTACCTTTTGCCATTTTGGTACTGCTGCTATTCGCCTTCGCACTTGATCCCGACCGGGGAATACTGAAGCTTGCCACTCCAGGGCTTTTTTGGGTGACGGTGCTGTTCTCGGCGGTGCTTACGTTGCAACGAAGCTTTGCCCTCGAGGCCGAGGATGGAATCTTGGAGGCTCTCCGCCTGTCCGGAATGTCGCCAGCGGGTATCTATCTGGGAAAAGTCACAGCTTTGACCATCGAGTTGCTGTTGCTCGAAGCGGTGCTCGTTCTTGGCGTAGCGGTGCTCTACGACACCAAATTTTTAGGGATTCCTTTGCTGTTCGCCATTGCCCTTCTAGCGACATTGGGCATTGCCGGAGCAGGAGCTGTCTATGGCGCACTTGCCGCTCGGCTCCGAAGCCGAGAGACTTTGCTTCCGTTACTCCTACTTCCGTTGCTTGCACCGGTGCTGATTGCCGCAACGCGCGGATGTGAAGTCAGTCTGGAGCGCGAAGCTATGTCTGGTTGGCCATGGGCTGCGCTGCTCGGAATCTTTGCCCTGGTGTACCTCACCCTTGGTTCATTCTTATTTCGTCCCCTTCTGGAGGATGCATGACGACAACAAAAATTCAGTCCGCTTCCACCGTGTCACCTGCTCCAACAGGAACCGGTTCTCGAGGAACCAAAGTGCTCGGCGGCTTTGCTCTTGTGTTCTTGATTATTGCGGTGGTCTACGGACTCTTCATTAGCCCGCCTGACGCGCAGCTCGGAAACACCATCAGGATTATCTATATGCATGTGCCCACGGTGATGGCTGCCTACCTGGCGTTCATCATCACTGCAGTCTCTTCGGGCATGTACCTCTGGAAGCGAACAGAGTTCTGGGACCTGCTGGGCTCATCGGGTGCAGAGATTGGCGTCTTGTTCTTTGCCGTGACCATTGTGGACGGCGCCCTCTGGGGCAAGGTGACTTGGGGTGTGTTCTGGCGCTGGGAACCACGGCTGACCACTTCGGCAGTACTGCTGATTATGTACATCGGCTATCTGGCCGTTCGGGCGATACCTGCCGATCCGAGAACACGAGCAACCCGCTGCGCAATTATTGGCATCGTGGCCATTGTCAATGTTCCCATTGTCCACAAAGCAGTGGATTGGTGGCGAGGATTACACCAAGGCAAAACCGTATTAGGAACAATCGACCCCGAGATGGGCGGCACCCAACTCTTTGCGATGTACTCGGCTCTGATTGCTGGGCTGCTGGTATGCGTGTGGCTTCTGATTCATCGGTTCCGGGCCGGATTCCTTGCCGAACGAGCCAGCGATCTTGGCCTCGATCAGGCCCTAGAGGAACGCCGTCTCGAAAGCAGCCCAGCCACAGGAGAAGACGCATGAACAGCAGCAACTTGACCGAAACACTTTGCATCGTAGGGGCCTGGCTCGTCACCTTCGGTGCTGTTGGGGCCTATGGTGCGTCAGTGATCCTGCGTGGACGTCGCCTCTCCAAGATTGTGCCGCCGGAGCAGCGTCGATGGATGTAGACCCCTCCGCTCCAGACCCATCGCTGCTCGACGATGAGGAGTCCCCAGACGCTGCAACGCCGGCGCTTGACATCACGCCTCGACGCGCTCCCTCTACCTCCGCCTCAGGCTCCAAAAACCTGCGTTCCTATGTCGCGGTGGGAGCAGTTGTTGTACTCCTAGCAGCGCTAGGCCTAGTGCTCTTCAAAGGGCTCAATAACGCAGCACTCTTCTATTACAACGTGGATGAAGCCGTGACGCAGCGCCAAGACCTTGGGGATCAGCGTTTTCGAATGCAGGGCAACGTGGTAGACGGAACGATCGAGAAGTCCGATGGCTCCGTGAGCTTTGTGATTGCGTATGGGGACCAGCGCCTGAACGTTGTGAACAGCGGGGCCCCTCCGGAACTGTTCGACGCCAAGATTCCAGTCATTCTTGAGGGCCAGTTTGTCGGGGATGAATTCCACAGCGATCAAATCCTGATTCGTCACGACAGCACCTATGACGAGAAGAACGCTGACCGTGTGAATAAGGCTCAAGCAGATGCAGATGCACGCTCCGAGGTGAGCGGGTGAACCGAGCCCTCGGCCTGACTGGGCTGATTCTTGGTCTAGGCGGCTCACTCTTAGCTATCTCGGTAATTCTCACCGGGCTCAAGCGTTCACGGCCTGAATTGATGCGCATGGGTCGGGCGTATTCATTTGTGGTGTTGCTTGGAGCGACCATGTCAGTGGTTGCTATGGAGCGTGCATTCATTCAACGTGACTACACCTTGAAGTACGTAGCCGAGAATGGATCTTCTACAACACCGGCGCTGTTCAACGTGGCCTCGATGTGGTCTGCGCTAGAGGGTTCGATCCTGCTGTGGGGACTGATACTCGCCGGCTATCTGGTCGTAGTGGCGCACAAGTTCCGCAAGCGCCTCGATGATTCGCTCGTGGCTTGGGCGCTGATCACGATGTTCTCGGTTTGCGTGTTTTTCTTTGGCCTGATGCTGACTGCGGCAAATCCATTTCGGGGAAACATTCCGATTCCCGGCTTTGATGGTCCCGGGCCAAACCCGCTGCTGCAAAACCACCTGCTGATGGCATTTCATCCCCCCATGCTCTACCTCGGGTACGTGGGCTTCACCGTTCCCTTTGCGTTTGCGATCGCAGCACTCGTTACTGGCAGAGTCGGTGAAGGCTGGCTAGTCGAGACTCGCCGCTGGACATTGTTTGCCTGGGGGTTCTTAACCGCAGGCATCATCTTGGGCGCTTGGTGGTCATATGAGGTGCTCGGTTGGGGCGGTTACTGGGGATGGGACCCCGTCGAGAATGCCTCCCTGCTGCCTTGGCTAACGGGTACGGCCTATCTGCATTCGGTCATGGTGCAGGAGCGTC
>CAMDAT010000227.1 GCA_945888825.1 Bifidobacterium breve
AATCCACCCTGAGGCTCCCCGAGGGCATCCATTGCTTCCACCTCTGTGAGGTCGAGCCAGACCGGGGTGGTGACTACATCCGTGCGCTGAATGCCAAGCCCAAGTCCAGCAAGCACAAACAGTGCCTCAATACGAGCCTGGTCCGGAGGGTCAACCCAACCTCGGCAAGCTGCGTCTGGTAGCGGTTCGTCGGGAGTGGATTCATCAAGGCGAGCTTCAGTCACGACTTTTTGAATTCCTCTAACGGCATATTTCTGGCCTTCTCTTGCAACATCTGTCGTAGATCCTAGTTGTAGTGGACCCCAAGTGGACTGTTCTCGCGGGACTAGGTTCGTGGAGAAGAGTTTCTGTTCTACGGCCACTCCCATTAGAACGACCCGATGAATGAGATCGGACCGAGCGGGCCTTCCTCTTCGCCCAGACCCCCAACAGCGGGAAACTCACCTTGGGGTGAAACCAAGCCAAGCATGTCATCGGTCGAGTCTTCGCTAGCAAGCTGGGCTTCTACGATGGTCGACTCGAACTGATGAGCGTCTGAGTTGTCTGCTTCTCGGCCGCTCACGGCAACGGAGCCTTCGTGATCAAGTACCGGACGGGCGTTGAGAGCTGCTGCAATCGCATCAGCGGCTTGAGGGCTGAGCGTGGACATCTGCCGAAAGACATCCTCCTGTGTTGACGGTGTGTCTTCTAACTCCCCATAGGAGGCGGGATCTAGTTCCTGAAGATCCTGCAGCGGCGAGACAAGCTGATCCCATGCCGCAGCCGCAGTCTCCATTGAAACCGCAGTCTCCATTGAAACAGCAGTGGAATCTGTGGCAGGCGGAGCTACAAACTCTTCGGTCCGATGCCACAGGTCAGAGGAGTCTGCTTCGCTTGAGCCAACAAGGTCATCAATCGGAAAATGCTGGGGGAAAGGAGTTTCCTGCACTTCGATTGGCACAGAGACAGGAATCTGCGAGTGAGTTTCAGAAACAAGAGCAGCCTCATCCAGAACGGCTTCATCAAAAGCGGCTTCATCAAAAGCGGCTGTATCAAAAGCGGCTAGATCAAGGGGCGCTGAAACCAGCGCAAGACCATCTGCAACGAGCAGAGTTAATGCTGCGCACACATCAAGCTCATCTGCCCTGACTCGCTCCACTACATCGCAGACAGCCGACGATCCTTGAACTGCAACGAGCAGTGACCAGAGCAGAGCGTCTACAACAATCTCATCGCTCGGCAACTGGCGAACCAGTTCAATTCGATGCGCTGTAGACGGAAGTACTTGTTCGATTTCTTCCCACCGCTTCAGTCTGAGCTCAGATTCCTCTAGACAGTCCGCTAGGGAAGCCCCCTCAACGGTTGCGTCAGACAACTCAACCTTGTCCAGGGCTAGAAACTCGAAGTCACCGCCCGTGCAGCGCAGAAGTTCGAACAGCGCGCCTCGGGGTTCAAGACTCGCCTTTCCTTCGATCTCGGCAGCATTCAAGAATCCACCTGCAACCTCGATCCAGCCAGTGTGCCGGTCGCCTCGAACCGTTAGCCGACCGAGTCTGGACGAGGAATTCAGCAGACTCAACACATCCGCTAATGGAAAGCTGTCGATTGTCCCTTGTAGCGGCACGTGAAGTCCTCCGAATAATTGTCGCCGGTGCGACAAGCTGTGAGGAATACATCGGCAGGTTCGGGCCAATAATTCAACTTTTCTCTGAACTCATCTAGAAACAGCAGCTTCGGTCGCACGAGTCATGGCATCGATTGGCGCCTTATGGCCCGTCCATATCTCGAATGCAACTGCGGCTTGGTGGATCAGCATGGACAAACCGTTCGAAACCCGACAACCCTGAAGCTCCGCCTGACGCATGAGCTCAGTTTGCCTGGGGTGATAGATCAGATCCGCCAAAATCTGATTGGGTCCCAACAACGAAGGGTTACAGGGCATGTCCAGAGTAGATCCCGACCCGGTTCCGGCCATGCCTACAGAGGTGGCATTGACCACCAAATCCGCCCCTCGGATTGCTTCGACCTCAACTACCTGTCCCGCTGCGCCGGCTAGAAGGACAGCCTTCTCCGCAGACTCCCGAGTCCGATTCACAACTCGCACCTCGGCTGCACCTGCTTGGGCCAGGGCAAGGATTACCGATCGCGCTGCGCCTCCAGCGCCTAGGACCGCACATACCTTGCCCGCAGGATCAAATTCAAAGTCGGCTCGTACCGCAGCAAGGAATCCGTCACCGTCAGTGTTGTGGCCCTGGAGGCCAGATTCCGAACGTGAAATGCAGTTCACGGACCTGAGTAACTCGGCGGTAGCAGTTATGCCATCAAGTGCGTCAATGACTGCAGCCTTATGAGGCATCGTCACTGACAGGCCCGCAATCCCAAGTGCGCTCATGCCACGTAGCGCTGCCGCTGCCGCGCCGGTCCCCGTAGGAAAGGCAACGCACACCCAGTCCAGACCTAGTGCTAAAAACCCTGCGTTGTGAATGACCGGAGAAAGTGAATGCGCAACCGGGTCACCGATAACGCCAACTACCTGAGTCGAGCCGCTCACCAACAGTTCGGCCATCTAGAAAACACCTCTGGCTTGAGCGTCGTCCTTAGCCCTGAGGAACTCGTTATAAGAATCGGTAAAGAGATGCTCGGGCGGATCATTCGAGGTGAGCACGTAGTACCTCCAAGTTCCTGCGGGCGGGTCAATCGCTGCCTCGAGTGAAGCCTTTCCAGGCAGGGCGATCGGCGTGGGCGGCAGGCCCTTCACCTTACGAGTGTTATACGGCGTGTTCGAGGCTAAATCCGACTTGGAGAGCGAACCACTTGCTCGATCAAGGCCATACAGAACTGAGGCATCGATTCCAAGGGTTTCTGAGTCATCCAAACGGTTGGAGATCACCCGAGAAATTTTGCCTCGTTCCTCGACCGGCGAGCCTGTCTCTTTCTCTATGAGCGATGCAATGGTGATTAACTCGTAGGAGGATCTGCCCTGAAGAGCCTGGGCCTTGTCGTATCCAAGGCCATCAAGCACCTTCTCCATCTGAGTAGCCATGGTCTGCAGTATCACCTGTGGCGTCGCAGTCTCCTCAAACTCATAGGTATCAGGAAAGAGCAGCCCTTCCCAACTCGTGACATCCTCTGGCTTGTAGGCCGACAGGATCTTTCCTGAGTCCAAGGTCTCTTGAAGTTGCTCTGCCGTGATCGTGCCCATCTGATCGGCAATTGTGATCAGAGCATCTTTCAGGCGGGTTCCTTCGGTCACACGAACAACCTTTGCCTGAATCGGAACCGGGCCGGCATCGAGCACCTCAATTGCTTGATCAAAGCTTGAGGAGGCTCGGAATTCGACGTACTCGCCGGCATTCCACGGTCCGGCATTCTTCCAGCCTGTGTAGTACCTGAACATCCGAGCGTCAGAGACAACACCATTTTCGGCCAGCAGTCCGGCTATGGAAGCAGTAGTCGCACCTGAGGGAACGACGAGCGATGCAATGACCTCACCTTGCTCCCCTGATGGATTTATCTTCCGCGAAGCCCACAGCAGCAAGCTTCCGAGCATGATTCCAAGGACTAGCAAGCTAACGGCACCGATTGCTATCAGGTTGCGGCCCCCACCGCTTGGGGCTGGTAGCACCACATATTCATCAGCTGCGGCCTGCGGGCGGGTTCTCGGGGCTGGGCCTGTGGCAGCAGCACGCTGCGCAGGCGCTGGGTTAGCTTTGGACGTAGGCCTCGGACGCTGCACTGGCGCCTGTGCAGACTTCTGCGAGCCGCCATCTGCCGGAGTACCCGCCGTCGCAGGCTCGCCTTCCGGCCTTGCTCGCTTCCGCCGAACCACCGGTTTGACGCTCGCTGGATCGAATTCCTCTGACGAGTTCACGCTTCCAAATCCTCTATCTCGTTGCTTCTGACATCTGCTGATATTTCCGACTGTCGATGGTCCAACCACGCCTGAAGAATGATCGAGGCTGCTACCGAATCGACCATCTTTCGCCGCTCAGCTGCCCCAAGATTCATCTCCCGCAGGGACCTGTCTGCTGTAACCGTAGTAAACCGCTCGTCATAGGTCTCAACTGAAACTGTGAGCAACTTCCGCAGGAGCTTGATCTCGGCTTGCGCCTTTCGTGCTGCCGGCCCCATCGACCCATCAAGCGAATAGGGCATTCCGACCAC
>CAMDAT010000228.1 GCA_945888825.1 Bifidobacterium breve
GGCTGATCTGATCGTCCTGGGTGGAGCGGCAGCGGTAGAGGCAGCGGCAAAAAATGCCGGTGCAGACATCACTGTTCCGTTCACACCTGGGCGCACCGATGCATCCCAAGATCAGACTGACATTGAGTCCTTTGCAGTACTCGAGCCAACAGCTGATGGGTTCCGCAATTACCTTGCGGCGGGTCAGGCGCTGCCAGCGGAAGTGCTCTTGGTGGATCGTGCACAGTTGTTGACACTGAGCGCCCCCGAAATGACAGTGCTGGTCGGCGGTCTGCGTGCCCTAAACGCAAACTCCGCTGGGACCGCCCATGGCGTGCTTACGGAGCAGACCAGCACGCTCAGTAATGACTTCTTTGTGAACCTGCTCGACATCAACACACAGTGGAAGCCGCTGTCAGCTTCAGAGGCGGAATTCGAGGGACGCGATCGGGGTGCCGGTGAGCTCAAGTGGTCTGCAACCCGTTGTGATCTTGTGTTCGGCTCGAACTCGCAACTGCGAGCAATCTCCGAGGTGTACGGGTCAAGTGACTCGCAGCAGAAGTTCGTTACGGACTTCGTTTCAGCGTGGACCAAGGTCATGAATCTCGACCTGTTCCTAGACGCCTAAGGGCTTCCCACCAGGGTGTGATCAGCCGGCGCCCGCTCAATACATGATTCATTGGCGCCGGTAAGCGACGGATTCCGTAGCTTACCGGCGCCAATAAGTGTTGGCGGCTGGCTCTGGAGAGGGTCGGTTTGAGGTGGACGTGAATAACACCTAAAGGTGAAAGATTTTTACCGCAGGCAGGCGTAAAAATCCTCCAGCTGATGATCATTTGACTAATGTTGGCTTTAGCCTCAATTACAGTTATTCGAAGCAAGCCCGTTGGGGGTATTCGCTCCCAATACGTTAGAGAACTAGGAAAAATGATTCCTGCTGAAAAGCCAGACAACGAAGACGTTCGGCTCGATTCACTTCGCCAGTTGCGCCTATTGGACACGTTGCCAGAGGTGCAATACGACCGGATTACGCGTATTGCTCAACGTGTGATGGGAGCGCCCATTGCTTTGGTTTCGCTCGTCGATGACGACCGCCAATGGTTCTTGTCAAACCAAGGCCTTGAAGAGAGCGAAACTCCCCGGGACGTGTCGTTCTGCGGTCATGCTCTGCACGCTCCCGAAATTTTTGAAGTGCCCGACGCTGCCCTCGATGAGAGATTCGCGGACAACCCACTAGTGGTAGGCGGTCCCCAAATCCGCTTCTATGCCGGATGCCCGATCGCAGCGCCCGACGGATCGCTCATCGGCACCCTCTGTATTATCGACACACAGCCCCGCAAACTGACCGAAGTCGATAACGAGACCCTTCGTGACCTCGCAGCGATTCTCGAGCAGGAACTTAAGCTGCGGGATTCTGCCACCCACGACGACCTGACGGGCCTTATGAATCGACGCGGGTTCTACCTCTTGGGTCAGCAGGCTTTGGCACAGTGCGGTCGTCGAGATCTGCCAGCGCTGCTTCTCTTTGCGGACGTGGATGGTTTGAAGTCCGTCAACGACTCCTTTGGGCATGCGGTGGGCGACGAACTCATCTGTTCAGTGGCAGAGATCTTCCGGGAGGCATTCCGTGAAGCGGACGTCATTGCACGCATTGGCGGCGATGAGTTCGCTGCACTTTTGGTTGACTTCGACTCCGAATCCTCTTTGGCAATTCAACGCTTTCAAAGCGGTATCGCCGCAGCAAGCCTTGATCGGGGTGCACAAGGTCTTGCTGTTTCTGCTGCGCTCGGGGTTGCTAGCTATGACCCAAGAAGTGGGAAGACCCTTGAGGACCTGATGCGTCTAGCAGATCAAGATATGTATCTCGACAAGCAGTCCAACCGCGAATCCGCCAACCCATCCTGATTCATTGGCGCCGGTAACCGCAGCCCGCACCACACTGCCCTGATTTATTGGCGCCGGTAACCGACGGAATCCGTAGCTAACCGGCGCCAATGCGGAAAGCTGGTGACCTAGCATCAGCGTCGTGACAACTGCACTTGATTCGAGTTACGCCGTTGAGTTGGGGTTCATGCCGGCTTCGCAGGCCATTGACGACCCTGACCACCCAGGTCTGTTGCGGGCAGGGCCGCGAGCTGCAGCCCCGTATGGAGACGACCGACTTGAGCTGCACACCTGCACTGCAACTGACTGGTCCCAAGAGAACACGCCGCAACCCGATCTGTTTGAGTTTGGCTTTGACGTGGTTGACCTTTCGGGGTTCGAGGCGCTTCAACTGGCTTGTGAGCAGGTTCGCCTTGCTGGTCGCGTCAATGACCACGAGTCCGCCAAAATCCGAGAGGCGCTTGACGGTGCAGTCCTAGAGAGCTCCGGTGGAAAGACTGTCAAGGTGCTGTTCATCGCAGAGGAGGGGTTCATCATGCGCAGTTCGGGGCCAAACCGCCTGTCGGTAGTTGGGCCTAGGGCGACAGGGATGAATGATCACGGTGGTGCTACCTCGGTTCATGCAGACCAAGACGTGTTCGGCACGCCGCTGGCTCAGCTGATGGATGGCCGTGCGCCAACGTTGTTCCGCCACGATTCGCCGGATGGGTTCAACCACGACGAGTCGACCATGTTGCTCAACATGTGGATTCCGCTTCAGCAGATCACCCAGCCGCTTGTGCTCGCCGATGGCCGCAGCATTGACCGCCGAAAGCACCAACTTCGCTACGGCTTAGCTACTGACACCTTTCTTGAGCGCGAGGGCGACCTTGCCGTCAACGACATCTGGACCTTTATGCATGACCCTGATCAGCAGTGGTACTTTCGCTCCGAGATGGACTACTCGAGCGCCTATGTGTTCGACACACTGAGCACGCCGCACGGTGCCGCAGTCCTGCCTGGCGAGCAGGTTGCCGAGCAGTGCTACCTAGCGCTGCAGGCCGCAGAGTCAGCCGCAAGTAGAGGTCAGGTTGGCGAGCTGACAGCGGTTCTGCTGGAGGCACGCTCCATCGAGTCGCCTGAACTGACTACGCCTGCCTTGGGTCAAGCGATTTCCGGCATGCTCAGCGTGTTGGATGGAGCCCGCCAGGATCCAGCAGCAGTCTGCGGTGAGCAGGCCGAACAGTGGGTGGAACGTTCAAGGGCGGCCCGCGAGCGAGTGGTACGCATGTCGCTCGAACTGCGCCTAGTGGTGTCAGTGACTAGCTAGTCGAGAGCCGGGATTCTGCTGATTGGGTTGCAGGGTGGTTGCTGTTCGACCGTGTTGCAACCCAATCGTCGGTCGTATCCGGATCCTGGTGATTGGGTTGCGCGGTGGTCGCTATTCGACCGGGTTGCAACCCAATAGCCGGTGAGCTCCGGTCAGCGCCCTGCTCCCACCTGCGAGCTCCAGGGTGCGCCAGGATCCTGGTGATTGGGTTGCGCGGTGGTCGATATTCGACCGGGTTGCAACCCATTGCGTAGGCGGGTGGATAGTGATCCTGGTGCTTGGGGGTTGGAGTTGGATGCTGGGTGACCGATGCCTCAGCCCAAAATTGCAGTCGATGCTTGGCTTCTACAAGAGACGCCAACCCTAAGTGAAGAGGTTTCCTTCCAGGGTGGCCATATGCCGAAACAACGTGACTAGGTCACTTCGCTGCGCCGATGGGTCGAGCTCGAGATACACCGCCTCAACGTTTGCGGCCAGCCGACCGAACTCGCCGCGTTGGTCCCAGCTCCCCGAGGTGCCGCTGAGCTCGCCTGCCAGTTGCTGAGCCGCGTCCCACGGGTCGATTCCTGCAGCGTGTGCCTGCGTGGCTGAGGACTCGACCCACACCAAGTACTCACGTGCATCTCTCACTGCATCGAGGGTGGCGAGAGCCCCGTGACCGGGGACAACAACCTCGGGTGACATGGCAATGATCGCGTCGCAAGCAGCAACCCAATTCGACAGTGGCCCAGCCCACACGATTGGGGTGCCGCCGTTAAAGAGCAGGTCCCCCGTGAACACCGTTGCAGCGTCGGGTACGTGCACAACTACATCGCCCTGAGTGTGTGCTGGGCCGAGCTCAACGAGCTCGATCTGCCGTCCACCAATTACTAGTTCGAGTCGGTCCGAGAACGTGCGGTCGGGAAGCCGCAGCTCGACCTCCTCAAAGTGAAACTCGCCAAAGAGG
>CAMDAT010000229.1 GCA_945888825.1 Bifidobacterium breve
GATCCAACAAGGTCTGCGCTCGTGGTGGCGTACCTGCCGGTGCCGTATTCGGTTCTGAACGGCCGCGAGACAACTAGTCCTGACTCCGCTCTCACCATGCATCTTGAGAGTAAATCAGTTGCAAAAGAGCTCCTGGATTCCTGCGTACCTTCGCTGCCCTCACTCAGACTTGATGCTCAAGCAGCCGAAGTTTGGTGGGAGACAGCAACAGCGCAATTGGGGTCGGATCGACTTGTTGTTCAAGATGCTGGCCTGAGCTCGGGTGGGTCGGCCACGTACATCTGCAGCAGCGCAGAGCAGGTGCCAGCGCTAAACGAAGTAGTCGTTACGCCCTATGCCACGGGCCGGACCTGCAGCGTGATGGGCATTGTTTCTGCAGGCTCAACGCTGGTGCTACCCGCCGCTCGGCAAATCATTTCAGTGGATGACAAGAATCGACCGAGCTATCAGGGCAACATCACTGGCGAGGCTTGGTCGGAGGAATCTAGAGCCGGGATTGAGGCCGAGGTGAAAGCAGTGGGAAGTTTGCTGGCCCAACAGGGTTTTGTGGGTCCGTTCGGACTGGACTTCATCGAAGTGTCTCAACACGAGCGCCGGTACATCGATCTCAACCCACGCATCATCGGCCTAGCTGCAAGCTTCGCTCAGTTGCTTTGGCCTCGCACCGAGACCCCACCCATGGCGGCCATGCTCACTGTAGGTAGTTGGGGGAGTGAAGCTCGCGAAGAACTGGGCCGTGCAATTCATGATGCAGTGATCAGGCGGCCGCTGGCCCGAGTCTGGCTGACGAGTACTGCGAGAGCTACAGGACCGCCGAGAGAACTTCCGCGAGCGGGAACTCTCTACCTTGATCCAAACCAGCCACAGTTGCTTTCAGTAGCCGAGACACCATCAAGCTCTCCAGTTCTGTGGCAACCGCTTGCGAGTGAGAACAGCGCATTCAATGTTGGCGACTTGGCAGTTCTCGGAAACCTTTTCTGTGACCCGCCGATAATCGATGCGCTTATCGAGAAGTTCGGTCGCAATGAATGGGTGCCGCAACTCACCGAATCACTTGAATCAGTATTACGAACCTAGCCATAGAGAGACCGACCGATCACTAGCAGTCATGGTGACCTGCTCTTGTAAGTCCTCGAATCCAGTGGGCAAGTTGAGTTGTCCATCTGCGACTAGCTGGGCGATGACTGCGTCCGGAAGCTTCCACGGGTCATCTAAACCCTCCAGCGCCCTCTCGCCAATGATTCTTGTACTTTCATTGTCAAGCGTTTTGGAGTTACCTTCACTGCCAGAAGCAATGATGGAACCCACGAAAAAGCTTGAGGCTGATTGACTCCAAACAGGAGGGGCCGTTCTTGCCGCATCCGCAACCTTGGAATCAAGAACTCGCTGAGCGGTTAGTTTGCGCTCATCTGGCTGCCAGTGCGAAATTCGCTTTGCGTTCGCAGTGGGCGCACTGTCAGATCCAATCGTTACGTAGATGGTGCCGTCACGCTTCCCCTCTTGGAGTCTTTCTGCGCCGAGATATCTTGCTAGGGGTTCCTCGACAAGCAGTTCTCTGCCGCTTGAATTCAGCTCAGCAGTGAGTGCTAAGCCCAGTGCTACACCTCGTGGTCCGCCGATCGGATGGAACCAGTAGTCGCCCTCCGGCAGGTCTCTGACTCCCGCTGCGAGAGGCTCGACGGCAGGGAACAGTTCGGAGAAGAATGGGTTTCGGCGCGGGAGAAAGAGGAGCGCACTGAAGGCCAGGGCTAGGAGCATGATCCACACTGCGAAGCCCAGCCGGAGTGGACGATTGGGACCCGTCCCAGCGGCAATATCCGCTACCAGCACGCCCGTGGCGAAGAAAACGAAGACGGCAGCTACGGCCATGGGCACCCAGACTAAGGAGCCCGGGTCGCCAACTGGGATCTGGGCTTGCCCGATTGCAGCACCTACTGCAACTGCCATGGCAGTTATTGCTAAAAGCCGCCGGGAGGGAAGGTTGCGTTTCCAAGAAATGACCAAGAGCGGAGACAACAAGACGGCCGGCGCGAGCATCAGTATGAGAGCGCGTCCCGCCCCGCTAGCTCCGCGAACCTCTACGCCGGCTCGAGTGGCCCTCCACCCTTCGAGCAGGTTGCCACCGTTGTTCGCCACGGCTTCTCCCAGAGGAAACGCCCAGAGAACTGCCACTACCACAAGGCTCCAGCAGATTACGGACCGAATCTTTCGCCGCGCTTCAGGCGTGCTGCCCCAGACCGTCTTCCAGCGGACCCCAGTGCCGGCAGCGGCTACGAGGACCAGACAGAGCGAACTGGGAAGATACGAAAGGTCGGCCTGAATCGTGAAGGAAGCTGCAGCGAGTAGCCAAGGCCAAGTCCAGTCCTCCCCGTCAAGGACTGACCAAGTCGCAAAGCACAGCCCAAGCGCCGGAAGAATTGCCATCGTGGGATTGATTGGCTCCCAGATTGTGGCTCCGGTCAGGGTGGCACCGGGCAGGGCGGCTGCTAGGACAGCAATTGCAGCGGCGGGAGCACCAAGCCGGCCGAGTCGCCGGCTCGAGAGTCGGATAATCCAGATAACGGACAGGATTGCCAGTGCGAACGTACCGAGGAGGGCACCGTCGGCGGCGCCCAAGAACCGTGAGGTGGGCGCCAAAACCCAGAATACCAATGGGCCGGGATGAGCAGGGTCGGCAAGAGTCGACCAAGAACTAAATGCAGAGGGCATCCCTAGAACGGGGCTTCCCGGGCCGAACACATCCTGAGCCCGAAGCGAGACCACCGCGGTATCGCCAATGAGTCTGTAACCGGAGCGCCGGACCGAAACCCAAGTCCAACTCAGGACAAGCGCAACCACAGCAATTGATTGCCACTGCCAATCCACCGAATGGCGGCGAGGTGGGTTCTGCAGAAATTCCTGATCGTCCAGGACTATTTCAGACTCACTGCGGTCAGTCACCTAACTCCCCTAAGCACCTAATCAAAGATTCAGACTACCGATTACTTATCAAAACCAAGCCGAGCAGCAATTTCCGTACGTTGAATCTTGCCGGTGGAGGTGTGTGGCAACTCGTCAACGATGTAGATGGCCTTAGGGCACTTGTGGGCGGCCATCTGAGATTTCGCAAAATCAATGACGGCCGCTTCGGTGGTCGAGCCCGTCACCGCTGCGCAGACTTTCTGCCCCCACCGATCATCTGCGAGTCCGAACACAGCAACCTCTTCTACCCCGGGAGCATGGGCGAGCACGCTCTCAACCTCGGCGGGGTAGACGTTGACTCCACCGCTAATGATTAGGTCATCTCGCCTTCCGTCGAGCCAGAGAAAGCCATCCTCATCGAGTCGGCCAAGATCGCCCACCGTAAAAGAGTTCCTGTTTGTTTCTGGGTTCACTTGCCAAGCTGCTTCGGTGCGTTCGGCATCACGCCAGTAGGAGAATTCTGCGTACTCGGGCGCCGCGCACCAGATGGTGCCGTCAGGGTCAACGCTGAGTGCTCGGCCGGCGCGAGCTTGGCCGACTGTACCGGGTCGTTCTTCCCAGTCGGCCGAGGCGCAGGCCGTGAATTGCCCTTCGGTAGACCCGTAGAACTCCCAGACTGAGTCCTTCGGAAAGGCCTGAATTGCGGCTGTCTTGAGCGGTGGCGGGCAGGGTTCGCCAGCGTGAGCGAGCAGGCGAAATGAGGAGAAGTCAAGACCGTCTGTGCTGCTCAGTGCTCCGATGGCTCGCAGCCGCTGCAGATGAGATGGCACCATGAACGAAGCCGTTGGCCGGTGAGTCTGAATCACATCGGCAATCTGATGTGCATCGAATTTGCCGGGGACGAGCACACTGCCGCCACGCAGCAATGTGCCTCCGCCGAATCGGATCGGAGCAGAGTGGTGCAAGGGTGAACAGGTCAGGTGTAGGTCGGCGGAGTTGAACCCCCAGAGATCGGCCTCGTCGTCGAAGAGGCGCTGGGCCTGATCCTCGCTCAGCACACCTGACCACACGCCCTTGGGCGTGCCCGAGGTGCCCGAGGTGTAATGCATGGGGCGAGCAAGTGGCACGTCTGAAAGTTCGGCCGGAGGACCATCAAGTAGTTGGGCTAGGACAGTGTCGTCGATGGTGAATGCCGGATCGGCGTTGAGGAG
>CAMDAT010000230.1 GCA_945888825.1 Bifidobacterium breve
TCCACCACGTAACGCGCCGCTGCACCACCGGCAAGGTGCAAGCCGCGTCGCTGGCCGAGCGTGACCACCTCTACTGCCGAGACCGTTCCCAATGTGGCACCATCCTCGTCTTGGATTTTGCCTGGGTGAAGCTCAATGCGCTGTTCCAAAAAGGCAGCCCGCCCCGAAGCCCGAGTAATGAAGCAAACATCTTGGCTGTCGGGTTTGGCTGCGGTTCGCAGGTGTAACGCTTCAGCATGACTGCGCACCTGTTCCTTGGTCATCTCACCGATCGGGAACATCACGCTGTCGAGTTCCTTGGCCGTCAATGTGTACAACACATATGACTGATCTTTTGCCGTGTCCGCCCCACGCGCAATGCGTCGGGATCCGTCGAGCAGCGTCACAATTCGGGCGTGATGACCAGTAGCCACGGCTTCGTAGCCGAGCAGTTCGGCACGCCGAAGCAACACGTCAAACTTCAGGTGGCGGTTGCACTCCACGCAGGGATTTGGTGTGCGGCCTGCAGCGTGATCGGCAACGTAGGGGGCAACCACGTGCATCTCGAACTCTTCGCCGAAATTGAACACGTGGTGATCAAGATTCAGTTGAGCCGCAGCACGGCGAGCGTCTTCCACCTCGGACACAGAACAGCATCCGGTATCAGACTCCCCTCCCCAAAGCTTCATGGTGACAGCCACTACTTCGTGGCCATCCTCGTGCAGCAGCGCAGCTGCCACAGATGAGTCAACCCCGCCCGAGAGCGCTGCCAGAACTCTCATATTCCAAACTCCCGAACGCGCTGCACGGCTGCGGGAACTGCCAGCAAGGCCCTGTCAACATCGGACTGTGTTGAGTCCCAGCCCAGCCAAAGCCGCAGAGCGCCTCGGGCCGAAGTATCGGGTACGCCTATCGCAGTCAGAACATGCGAAGCCTCTTGGGCTCCCGATGCACAAGAGGACCCGGCAGAGGCCAAGACTCCCTCGGCTTCTAGCAACAAGAGCAAAGACTCGGAGTCCACTCCCTCGATACAGACGTGGCAGGAACCCGGAATTTGCCCACTGCGATCGACTGTCTCGCTCAGGCCCGTTACTGATTCAAGCAGTCCAACGATCAGTTGCTCCCTGAGCTTGCTGACGCGCTGGTTCGTCTCGGCACGCTCTGCGTCTACGGCTCGCAATGCAGCTGCAAAGCCAACTATGCCGGGCACGTTTGCCGTGCCAGATCGGCGATCTCGTTCTTGGCCGCCACCCAAAATCATGGGACGAATTGGTGTCGACTCACGAACCACTAGCGCACCGATTCCCTTGGGTCCGCCAAGCTTATGAGCAGAGATCGAGATCATGTCTGCTGCCGCTGCGGCAGTTCGCAAGTCGAGCCAAGCAGCAGCCTGAACTGCATCAGTGTGCAGCGGGATGTGGCTCTCTCCTGACACCTGCGAGTGGCTCGCCTCTGCGATGCAAGCTGCAACTTCGGAAAGATTGTTGATACTGCCCACTTCATTGTTGGCAAGCATCACGGACACAACTCCTACTGCGGCACCTGATTCAGCAACCCTGTTCAGGACTGCAACAAGATCCCCTTGGTCGATCTGACCATCAGAGCTCACTCCTACGGTGTGACCGCCAAGGGCGTGGACCACGTCGAGCACTGCGTGGTGTTCAACCGCTGAACATACGGGAGTTGCAGTACGTGCGGGGAGCCCACCAGTAACAGCATGGTTGTCAGCCTCGGTTCCGCCAGAAGTGAAAATCACCTCTGAGGGGCGACAGCCGACAACCTCGGCGATCTGCTCTCGAGCTTCATCCACAGCGCGGACTGCATCTCGGGCAAGGCTGTGCGATCCAGAGGGGTTGCCGTAGCGCAGCGAACCAAAGGGTTCCATGGCTTCGGCCACCTCGGGTCGAAGCCTGGTGGTAGCCGCGTGATCTAAGTCGACGAATCCCTCAAGACCTGAGCCTGGGCTTGTGAATAACTGTTCTGATTGCTGCGCTCGCGAAGGATCCACTGTTTGCGCATGGCGATCAGTTGAGCCGTCCAGAGAGCGGAGCACGCACCTACGCTACGGCTTGGTTCAGGCCTGTGGAAGTTCGCGGAACGGAACGGTCTTATCGCTACGGATTTCTCCAGGCAATCCAAGGACTCGCTCACCAATAATGTTGCGCTGAATCTGGTCTGTTCCGCCACCGATCCTGGGAGCCCATTGGCCCATAAACAGGTCTTGGAACTTGCCTCCGAACGGAGCGTCTGCGCCGTTCAGCATGCCGGCAGCGCCTTCAAGTGCCAAGAGGAGATCTCCGCCCACCTCATACAGTGCCGAGACGACGAGTTTGAGCACGGAACTTTCTGGGCCCGGGAGCTCGCCTCGTTCGGCTGCCGTGCGGACTCGATACCCCAAGAAACGAAGCATCTCAAAGCGCGTATAGAGGTCCACGAGACGTTGGCGAACGAGTGGATCAGAGGTGTCGGAAACTGTCCGCGCCAGCGTCAGGACTTGGTCGAAGCTGTACATCCCGCCGCCACCGATGGAGGCACGTTCATGAGCCAGCATCGTCATCGCCACGCCCCAGCCGGCACCCACCGGGCCAAGTGTGTTGGCGACTGGGATTCGCACGTCATCAAGGAACACCTCATTGAAGTGAATCGCCCCATCAATCTGGCGCAGCGGTCGAATCTCAATTCCAGGTGAATGCATCTCTATCAAGATGCAGGTGATGCCGCGATGCTTTGGTACATCAGCATCGGTTCGTGCGAGTAGCACTCCGTAGTCGGAATAATGCGCAGCAGAGGTCCAGACCTTCTGCCCGTTCACCACCCACTCATCGCCGTCCAACACGGCCTTTGTGGCCAAGCCGGCAAGATCGGACCCTGCACCAGGTTCAGAAAAAAGCTGACACCAAATGTGCTCGGCCGTCAGAATCGGTGCGAGGAACTGATCTTGCTGGGTCTCGGTTCCCCATTCAATGATCGTTGGACCGGCCATTCCCACACCAACCGAAAACATGTTTCCGGACACATCAAACTTCTGTTCCTCTGCAGCAAAAACTCCTGCCAGCAGGGGCGACAGCCCACGTCCGCCGTGCTCAATAGGCCAGTGTGGGGCTGCCCAACCAGCCTCAGCCTTATGGCGTTGCCAGACTCGAGCCTCGTCAAGCAGCGCCAGATCTTGCTCCTCTGTATGCGCTCGGTGCGTGCGTAGATCACTCAGCGACTCAACATCAAGTGGCTTGGCATTCGCCTCGAGCCATGATCTTGCCTCGGCTCGCAGACTGCGTTCTTCTGGGGAGTCCTCGAAGTCCATACCTATCCGAGTGTGGCCGCCTGCCCAAAAAACTGCAACCTGTTCTAATTTGTACTCCGCTCGGACAGCCCCGATGAGAACCAAACTGCTCAAAGTTGAGAGACTGATCACCATGGAACAACTCCCAGGCAGTCCCGGGTTTGATGCGGGCACCTATGGCCAAAGCTTCGCTGACATCTACGACGCTTGGTACCCAGCTGACCACTCCACCCAAGCTGCAGTTGAGTACCTATCGCTGCTCGCTTCAGAGGTGCTGTCCGAATCAGTGTCAGCCGAGCCAGTGCTGTCCGAATCAGCGTCAGCCGAGTCAGTGCCAGCCGAGTCAGTGCCAGCCGAGCCAGTGCTGGCTGGGGCTGGCCCTAGCCCAAGGATTCTGGAATTAGGGGTAGGCACCGGACGCCTTGCACTTCCCCTCGCATTGGCCGGAAACCAGATTCACGGCATGGACTCCTCGGCAGCCATGCTTGAACAACTGCAAAAAAAGCCTGGTGCGGCCAACATCAAACTGGTACTTGGCGACGTGGCAGATCCTGCGGCTTGGCCCGAAGGCCCCTTTGAGCTAGTCGTGGCCGCTTTCAACCTGTTGTTCAACCTGTCTCAGGAGGCAGCCCAAGCCGCCCTGTTTCGGTCTGCGGCGCAGGCCCTTGGCCCGAATGGGCGTTTCGTGGTGGAGGCATTTATTCCCGCTCCGCTTGATGCGAATGAACGCCGGCTCGCTGTGCGCGAAGTCACCGCTGCTTCTGTGGTCCTCATCGCAACCGATGCCACCGCTGCCACCGGCGAGGTGATTGGGCAGCACA
>CAMDAT010000231.1 GCA_945888825.1 Bifidobacterium breve
CTTCTGGCTTCTTCATGCAGCACCAAAGACAGCACAGAGGCCAGCAACTCATCGGCTCCCGCCACATCAACTTCAACCGTGGTCACCTTTGGACCCACAGCGGAGACGGTAACTGTTGAGATGCCCTCGGTTGCCAAGACGCTCTACAAGGTCGGCAAGGACGGCACCGTGACCTACGGGGCTAATCAGCTCGTTGGCTCAGCAACGGTTCTTGGGCAGCCTGCGACAGTTGAAATTTTGGGCAGCGTCAATTACATCAACGGCTCCGGGCCGTTTACAGGATTTCTCACCGTTACCTGGGCTGATGCCTCTTCAATCGGTTTCAGCATTTTGGGAACTGCCACCCAAGGAACCGACGGGAGCAGCAAAATCGTTTCATCGATGGACTACATCGGTGGGTCTGGCACGTACGTAGACACCCAAGTGCAGGGGAAGTTCACAGCTACTCGCTCAGCCGAGGTGGGAACACCAATCATGACTGAGCTCACACTCGAAGTACTCCAGTAATTTCGCGAGCTAGGAGCCTCCCTAGAACGGCAGACGCGCAGCCTGTAGGCCCATCAGCTCGTCAAAAATCTTTCTGCATGTTGCCTCGTCTGCCGGTGAATTCGGGTCCTGTCGCAACGCCTCAAACGCAAGCGCGGGGTCCTGATTGAGAGCCGCGTCAACGATCAAGTTTTGCAGTTCTACCTGAGTCGAGATCCAGCCCGCGAGAGGTTCCCCAACCGGGGCCATCGTGTCGGGATGGATCCCCTTTCCGTCGACTAGGGCACCCACCTCGACGATGGCACCCTCTGCAACGTCAGGCAGATAGCCCCTATTGGGAACATTCACCGCCAAGATCCGTGTTGGGTCGTCGGTCCACATTGCCGCCACGATAGGGATTACCTCTTCATGGGAATGTCCCATTGCTTGCAGCGGTAACGGAAGGCGGGTAGTCGCCAGCCAGGCTGCGGCCTTTTCAGCTCGCACAATAAGGGGTTCATGGAAATCCAACGGGGTAGGCATCCAGTCCGCTGCATCCACCGCAAAGGGAAGGTACTCACCAATGTGGCTATCCACAGAACAAGCAACCAGGCCGTACTCACGAACCAGTTGCGTAACAAGCGGTATGTAATTGAATTCTACGAGTAGCGCCCCCGGAAGAACTCGATCAAGTTGCTGTGCAATGCGCTGTGTGCGCGGAGAAAAATCAAAGAACTGTCGCGAATAAAACTCCCGGATCTTGGGCATCAAGTCTTCGCCAGTTCGCTTATTTCGAAACTCGGTAAAGAAGGTGAAGTGGTTGATGCCCGAGGCCTTAGCCTCAATATCTGAACGCCTGATACGCAAGCGACGAGCAAGTCGACCAATCCCCATGGGCATCTCATGGCACATACCAACATTGCGAACCTTGGTTCCACGGTTAATAGCCAAGGTCACACGACTCATTGGGTTGGACAGATTGATGAGGAAGGCCTCGGGGCAATGCTCCTCGATACTCCTGCAGATGCTGAGCGTGTTCGAGATACTTCGCAGCGAATGAAACACCGCCCCGGGGCCACCGTTCTCGCCGTTGATCTGCCGAGCGCCGTAGCGGTTCGGAACCTCAAAGTCCTGCCGCCAGTGCTCAAACCTTCCAAACTCGGCACTACTCAATACAAAGTCAGCCCCCTGCAGTGCTTCGGCCGGATCGGTTGAATAGTCAAGAACAACTGGAGCGCCCGCTGCCGCATTGAGTTTGCAGGCAAATCGGTAGGCCCGCTCAAGCCGTTCAGGGTTCACGTCATGAAGCATCAGGCGCGCTCCGTGCAATCTGGACGTGTGCACGACGTCGTTCACCATGGTTGGACCAAACGACATTCCCCCCGCTCCAACCATCGTAATTTTCGGACCTTGCCGACTGCTTGAAGAGATAGCCGAGTCGCTCATACGTGGCAGGCTAATCACTTAGGAGGAAGGATGGGCACTCGATGAGAAAGTGGACAGTGCTTGTCGTACTCGCAGCGATTCAGATGCTGTTGTCACTCGACACCATGCTCATGAGCGTTTCGATCTCGGCAATAACCGAAGACTTACAGACCAACATCACTGCAGTGCAAGCAGTCATCACGGTGTACGCGCTCCTCATCGCAGCCCTGCTCATCACCGCCGGCAAACTAGGGGACCACATAGGTCTGCGACGCGTACTAGCCATTGGACTGGGACTCCGAATTCTTGGTGGTTGTATCTCTGCGTTCGCCCCAACAATCCTTGTTTTCGCAGCCGGCGAGTCCCTTATCGAGGCGCTCGGCGCCGTACTCATCATCCCAGCCTCAGTGGCAATTCTGGCCAGCACCTACGAAGGCCATGATCGCTCCAAGGCATTCGGGATGCTCTCTGCGAGTACGGCCATGGCAATCGCCCTCGGGCCGATTGTCGGTGGTTGGCTCACTACTGAGTTCTCTTGGAGGTATGCCTTTGCCGGAGAAGCAGTGCTCGCTGCGGCATTGCTCACCTGCGTTCGTTTTCTTCCCCACTCAGACGCACCGAACTCCGAGTCCGGCTTCGACTGGTTGGGAGTGCTGCTCAGTGCGACAGGGATGGCCCTTGTTGTTCTGGGCTTTCAGCGAGCATCGATCTGGGGCTGGATAGAAAACAAGGATTCGCCGATCACTCCTTTTGGTTTGGCACTCACTCCCTTTGTGGTCATCGGCGGAGCAGTCTGCCTTGGCGTATTTTCCCTGACTCAGCAACGCCGAGCGCGGCGTGACCTGCCCGTGCTCATCGATCCACAGATGTTCACTCGGCGTTACCTTCGTTCAAGCCTGCTGTCGACAATGGCCACACAAACGGTTGCGGTGGGCCTTTTGTTCGCCATTCTGTTGTACCTGCAAACGGTGCTCGGCTACAGCGCTCTAGCTTCGGGTCTGGCCCTAATGCCCATGGCTGTTTGTAGTTTTGCTGCTGCGCTGTTGTGGCCACGGCTCTCTCGGATATTGTCGCCGCGCGCTATCTCGCTGATCGGTATGGGGTCGCTCGCTTCAGCAGCTGCAGTGCTGTATTGGTCTGTCTCTCCACGAGTATCAGGAGACCCATTTCTGCTTGCTGCTGCACTTCTTGGACTGAGTCTCGGCTTGCTCACCTCGCAGCTCTCGGCAGTGTCTCAAGGAGCTGTACTAGAGGACGAGAGAAGTTCAGTCGGGGGAGTCCACTTCACTGCGCACGGCCTAGGAACTGCGCTCGGACCTGCCATCGTGGGGACCGTTGTGATCGCTGGGCTTGCATCCGCGATGGGTGGACTCGTTCAGAGCGCTCCGACCCTTCGCGCCGAGACTCGACAGCTGGCGAACCTGAAAATCGAGCGCAACCTGCCCTTTCTCTCCCAGAGCGAAGCCGCCATAGCGGTGAGCAATCTTAGGATTCCCAAACAAGACGCCGCCCAGGTGCTGGCTCTGTATCAGCGAGCGGAACTATTGGCCCTGGAAAACGGCGCGTTGGTTGCAGGGATGATCGCCTTGGCGGGGGCAGTGTTTGCCTTTGGTCTGCCAAAGAAACGACCGGAGCCCTAACAGCCATATTTAAGCCGCGGTCAGGGGCTAGCCAAACCTGACCGGAACAACTGTTGCTTCCCAAACTCGGCCGTCCTCCATCGAAGAGGTGCTGAACACAATCGCACCCTCGGGGGTTGCCGGTTTGGCAAACTCCAGGGTGCCCTCGAACGGTCCCATCTGGCCCATGGAGCCGCCTGTTACAAAGCCTGTGGCAAGCGGTGGTGCTTTGGCTTGGCTACGAACAGCAACATCAACAGTCCCCTCAGAGGCAGTGCTAGTTCCTTGAAGCGAAACGGGCGACTGCACCACCGAACCTGCTGCTGGGGCCGTCGGAACGATCGCAGCTGTTACTGCACCGAGCACCGACCATGAAACCTCTCCATCGAGCTGACGAAGCAGCACGGTCGTGATGGGTCCCGTTGCAGTTGGTCGAATCTCAACTTCTCCCGAGTTCGCGTCACCAGCCTGAAATTCCCCAACAAGTGGATTGCTAAACCCAACAAACTCAATCGCGAAACCAGTGGCCGCCTC
>CAMDAT010000232.1 GCA_945888825.1 Bifidobacterium breve
CGAGCACGACCACGACAAGCTTGGTTCCCGTGGTACGCCCCACAATTAGTTCCGTCGATCCGGCCTATGGCGCAACAACCGGTGGCTCACAGGCCATTTTGACAGGAAGCGGATTTACCGGGACAACTTCGGTGAAATTCGACGGAGTAGAGGCATTAATTGACAGTGACTCTTCTGGGCCCTTCGAACTTGTCGTCAACGCGCCAGCTAGAGCATCCGCAGGCCCCGCTCAAATCACAGTTACCACGCCGGGAGGCACCTCGGACCCCGTTGACTTCACCTACATCGATTGTTCAAGCGCAAATTGGGTTCCAGCCGCTGATCTTCGAGGATGTGACCTTTCAGAACAGGACTTGAGCGGGCTTAGCTTCCGACGCGCCGACCTCACGGGTGCAAACTTCGAGAGGGCCTTCCTTGAGAGTACGGATTTTGAATTCGCAGATCTGACCGATGCCTCACTCACCAGCGCCATCATAAGGAACACCATTTTCAATGATGCCATCTTGGTAGGGGCGAGGCTGCTTGGCACGGAAGTCGAGTCGGCTGAAATGCGGTCAGCAAACTTGACGAGAGCCGACCTGGAACAGTCGAACCTGACCAACGTGGTATTCGACTTAAACACAATCTGGTCTGACACCATTTGCCCGAACGGAAACGTGCAGTCCACAGAGTGCCAACGCACCCCGTAACCGTTTCATAATAGAGAGGGCCCCGGCTTGTGCCGGGGCACTCTTTGGTTTTTGCCGTCTAACCGGTAGTGCAGCAGGTCAGTCGAGCAGATAGGTGAGGGTCTGCGTGTAGCCCTCGTCGGCATTGAGCACGGTGGTCACTTCGCCGCGAGCGAATTGGAACTCGCCGGTTCCACCGACGATAGCGAGTGCCTGAGGTGCCACCTTCTTGATATGAGGAAAGACTGCTTTTGGATCAGCGTTGAGGAGTCGGGCGCCGGCTACATCAATCGTTCCTCGGCCGGCAAGGTGGAAGGTCATCGTTTGATGCCATTCTTCGATAGCGATGTTCGCGACTACCCGTGGATCCTTTTTGTCAGTCAAGCCGACAAGCATGTCGGCGGTCTTTGTCAGGACCTTCTGCCCGCTGATGTATCCGATGACGGCGCCATCTTCGCTGATCGGTGCCACAAAGGTGTGCAAATTCCCGATGGTCCCAGGAGGATTGCCGAAGGTTTGAACGCTTTCGACGGGAACTGACTGAGTGAGGATCAACTCAATCGGCTCTGCCGGTTCTTGCGTGCACGCGCCCGACAAAATCGCAATGACGAATAGGGACAGAACCGCTGCAGCAGCTGTTCGAGATGTTCGTTTAGCTAGGTTTAGCTTCATCCTTGAAGGTAACACGCTCACTTATATGTGCCTGTCTTTGGTTCAGGTCATGCAGTCGTGTGCCGCCAAGCGTGGGTTATTCGTGTAATGGCTCTTGCCTATTCCGGATGCCATCTCTAAAGTGAACGGTGTTTAGGCGTCTGCGACGGGCAGTTGTCCGGAATCAATTGGGGGACCCTATGGGATCGGCGCAAGTAGCAGAAAAAACCGTATTAGACCGGGCGAAGTCCTTGGGAGCAGAGTCAAGGAGCCCTCGCAGGGGCGTTGTTCTCACTGCCGTAACGGTGGTGCTGTTTTTCGCGACCGCCCTTGCCGCCTGCTCGCCTGCCATGCTTCCTGCCCCAGGAACAACTCCCAGCAAAGCCACGCTCAATCAAGTTAAGCGGTCGGAGTTTGGTCGCCTCGCACTTGACGACTCTGCACTGATAGCTGCAGGCGAGAAAGAAGCCGTCTTGGACTTCACCGTCGAAGACACCCCGCCATCTATCTTTATCAACCTGATTGTGCCTGATGAGAAGGCCGAAGAGTTTGCTGCTGTGGCTAGCCTTCCCCCGGGGTTCTCGCTGGCCAAGGTTCGCATCATTGAGTCTGATCCCGTTGAGCGGTTCTGGCTGAGCGTCAACGTCTATCGAGTGAGCGGCCTAACCACAGGGCTGCGAACCGAATGGTCCACCTATGTCGACGACGGATCCGGTGTGCCGCGATTCATGATTCTTCGTGCCCGAGCCTCTGAAGGATCCCTTGACCCGATCGGACCGCTTGCCCCTCCCGAACCGTTTACACATCTAGTTGACCCCGATGGGGTGATTCGCACCGACATACGCAAGACGGTTGTTCAGAACGGTTCCACTGTCCTCACACCTAACAACATGTTCAGTTCTACCGTTGCCTTACCAGAGGTGGTGGATCGTCAGTACGTGCTGCCAACTCGACAATGGGTGACGGCGAATGATTTTATTTACTGGCGCAACGGCGTGAATGATCGCATCTTCCATAACAGCACATCGCACAGCCCTCAGTTGATATCGGTGGACCTTGGTGACGTGACGTTGCAAGACAACACCGAGTGGGCACCATTTGTTGACCCAACACCGGGTCACGTTCTGGTTTACCTAGACAAGATCAAGTTCAAGATCGGGCCATGGTGGAACATAACCCAGCCTGATGGCCGAGTTGACCCAACCACTCTGGCAAGTCTGCAGGCCCTGAAGAAGACGCTGTATGGCGGGCTGACAAGTGTGAGCGCACTGCAGGTGCTCACTGGGAGTGAAGAGCCGCTGCAGCAGTCTTCGGTCCAGGGTTCGCCAGCGGCAGTCAACTGGCATTGGAAGATTCCGGCCGACAAGTTGGCAGCGTTTACCGCTGCTGCGCACCTACCTGCTGGGCTGACACTGTCAACGGTGCGCTTGCAAGAAGGTGAGGCTGTGGCCGAGCACTGGCTCACTCTGAATGTGCATGCCGACACTGGCGCTTCTTCTGGGCTGGGTGCTGAATGGTCTACCTATGTCAATGACGGGGTGGGCCTGCGCAAGTTTGTGCTGGAGTCACGGGCTGGGTATCGCTCGCTTGACCCGGTGAACCTGTTTAGCGATCCGTACCCGATCGCACACGCCGTGAGTCAGGTTGCTGGAGACACTGTGGTGGCTACTTCGATTGGTTCAGGCCCGACAGCGTTCTCTTCCTCGTTTGCTCTACCCGAGGCAGGGCCAAGTACTGCCGTTGTGGCAACTCGCGAATGGGTCGGATCAAGCGACCTTCGCTACTGGAGAAATGGCGTTGCCGATCGGGAGTTCTATGAAAGCTCGGTCCTTGACCCCAAGACTTCAGTAGATCCCACAACGGTTTCGGTCACCGATGGGTCAGCTTGGTCGGCGTTTGTGGGGGCAACTCCAGACCGAGTTTGGGTCGATCGTTCTGGGACCGACACCGTGACCAATCCCTGGTTCAACCTCAAGGGGCTGTGAGCTTTAGGGTGCTCTGGAGCAGGAGTTAGTACTGCCCTCTGTCACACCTCGGCAGTACAATTGCGCTTGAGGTGAGTTGTTCAGTGCCGAGTCGGCTTATCTCTCCCGCTTTGAGGATGAGGAGGTCAGGATGACTGATTCAGGTGTGTCACGTGCGAGTTGGTCCGATGCCGATGCTTCAGGAACGGTGTATCCGAAGAAAGCCCCATCCCCAAGGGTCAGGAGTTCCCTCGCCGATTTGAAGCCAGATTCGGGACCTGCCAGCAGCGTCGATCAAGCAGTCTCGGCTGCCGAACCTGCCGCTGAGCCTGTACTTCTAAGTTCAGCGAAACTGCCTCGCCGGGGGAGCGGTCGTTCCGGATTGGTATACACCCCGAGTACGACAATCCCTACCACTGAGGAGCAGGTTCGAGAAGGGGTCTCGTACATGGTGTGGGACGCACCATGGGAGACGTTCGAGCACTTCGCCGTGGGTGAGACCATCTACTTGGTCGACCCCGTCACTGATCGGATTGTTTGGGAAACTCGGGTGGCCGAGTCTGTTTCTGTGCCCTTTGAGTCAGCGGATGCTTTCCGGGACATGATTGCTGGCCGGTGGGGCAAACCCATTGTCACAAAGACAGGCACCGACCCACTTCCCGGATGGGGAGTTGCGTGGCGAGCGGAGCCGGTCCGACAGCTCGACCTGGCCCGACCAGCGGACCAAGATGCCTG
>CAMDAT010000233.1 GCA_945888825.1 Bifidobacterium breve
TGGCGACGGCATCGAAGGCCTGGTGCATATCTCAGAGATGTCAGCACACCACGTTGACTTGCCGGAACAAGTCGTTACGCCAGCCGAAGAACTTTGGGTCAAGATTATTGACCTTGACCTTGAGCGTCGACGAATCTCGTTGTCTATCAAGCAGGCCGCCGAGGGTGGCGTTGTGGCAGCCGAGTATCAGCAGCACTTCGGCGAGCAGAACTATGACTCTGAGGGCAATTACACCGGCGAGAAGCTTGATCTTGGTAGCACCTCAGAAGGCCAAGAGGCTTGGGCGGAGTTCTATTCCGAACAAGGCCTTGACGCTCAGGGCAACCCACTCACAGAGGCCGAAGCAGAGGCAATCATCGAGGAAATCATCGAGGAAGCCATTGTGGAGGAGATCATCGAAGAGATGATCGAGGAAGCCATTCTTGAAGAGATCGCTGAAGAGATCATCGAAGAGATGATCGAGGAAGCCATTCTTGAAGAGATCGCTGAAGAGGTCGCAGAGGCCGAGGCCACCGAACAGTAAAACTTGGCTTTTGCCCAACAGGGCTACAGATTGGCAAAGAACCCCGCTAGCTAGCGGGGTTCTTTTGCGTTTTGGGCGGAGTTCTCAAGCTTTGGAGCTTTCGTGTCGATCAACTTCTAACGATGTTCCCCCGGTTGTTCGCAACGAATACGGGGGATCTGCATATTCACTACATCTACGGAGCGAGAGACCTGTGAGCTCAAGACGAACCCTCATCCTTATCGGAGCAATAGTCATCGGAGGCCTCGCCGCTTTCTTGACCATGAACTACGTCAAGGGGGTCGAGAGTGCCAGCGCCGATAAAAACCAGATGGTGACCGTGCTCGTTGCGGCGGGACCGGTTGCAAAGGGTTCCTCAGCTGATGAGGCACTTGCGACCCAATCCATCCGCACTGCCGAGCGTCGCCGTTCCGAGCTGCCAGCTAGTGCGGTCGTTCGTCCCGAAGATATCTCTGGTCAGGTTGCAGCCGTCGACTTTGGTGGTGGCGAAGTCATTACCTCGATGATGTTCCTTCCGGTTCAGGAACTGACCGGATCGAAGGGATCCAGCATTGATGCAGGCAACGTTGCCATCACCATCATGGTTGAGCCAGATGCGGGCGTTGCGGGCCTGATTCAGCCGGGAGATTCCATCAACATCATGGCGCTCGGCCCTGTTGCTCCGGGCACAGATGGTTCACCTACGGCTCCACTCAGCAAGGTGAGCGCCGATGCAGGTACTCCATGGAGTTTGGGTCAGCCCTATGTGTATGCATTCCAAGATGTAAAGGTGCTCGGAGTGGGAAAGAACCTAGGAACTCCAGTCGCCGCTCCAGCGACTGCACCAGGTGCCGAGCCTGCTCCGGCAGCTGCCCCCGCAACCGACACCAACCTGATCACCGTGCAGATACCAGCAGATCAAGCGCCACTTCTGATCTCTCTGCGAGGAGCTGGGCTGTACCTGACGCTCAACCGCCCCGACTATGAAGCTGCTCCCATTCCGTTCATTAGCTCGCTGCCCTCCTTCACTGGAGAAGAGGGCCGATCTCCATACCCGGCAGCTTCCGCTGAGGCTGTTGCGCCCGTCGGATCTTCCGGGGCAGCAGGACAGTGAGCAGCACGTTCATGCCCGGATCACAGCATGAAGAACGTACCGAACCGGTTCTGGACGTCTCAGAACCTGCTGTTGTGCAAGAGCTAACACACTCGACCGCGGCAGCAGAGCCAGCCGCGCACGGTATTCAGGTTTCGGTGGCCATCGTCGAGTCCGATGCTCCCACTAGGGATCGCCTTGTTGGGTTGCTGAGCGCTGGGGTGACCCCATTTGGTTCGATCGAAGAACTCGCTGCTCGTCTGACCGGAACTGTTCCTGTAGTCGTGGTGCTTGGCCCTTCATGCGCCAATGAAGACACGCTCGAAATTGCTGAGCGCGTGATGGCCCAGTACCCGATTCTCGAAATGATCCTGATGGTGGAGGAACTCAGCACCTCGATGCTTCAACAGGCCCTTCGGGCGGGGGTTCGTGATGTTCTTGCCATCGCAGGAGATGCCGCCGCTCTGCCTGCGGCTGTGCAGCGACTCGCTGTTCTGCTTGATCAGATGCAGCGCCAAGCTCAACTAGCTGGAACTATAAGTTCGGCTCAAAGTGCCGTACCTGGACCCGTGAGCGAGATGGGCGCGGTTCCCACTGCTCCTGTAGGCACTGATGTTCCCCCCGGGCCAATGGAGTCAGTGCATGGCCAAGTGCTGACTGTGTTTTCACCCAAGGGCGGCTCAGGGAAGTCAGTCATTGCTACTGCTCTTGCTACTGCTCTAGCTCAACGCTCCGACAAACCAGTCTGCCTAGTTGACGCAGACCTGCAGTTCGGTGACGTTGCCGTGATGCTCAAGCTGATTCCCCATCACACCATTGTCGATGCAGTCGCAGCCCTTGACCGGCTCGATGCACCACTCCTAGACAGCTTGCTCGTGACGCATGAGGAGTCCGGCCTGAAGGTGCTGCCCGCCCCGCTCGAGCCTGCATTCGCAGATCAAGTGGGTGCCACAGAGATGGTGGCAATCATTGAGTTGCTTCGGTCGTTTTGTTCCTATGTCATTGTCGACACGCCGTCGTACTTTAACGACGTGGTCCTCGGTCTTGTAGAGACATCAGACAAGGTGCTCCTGGTCTCAGGCCTTGATATTCCGAACGTCAAGAACGTCAAGATTGGCCTACAGACACTTCGCCTTTTGAATACCCCCATGGAAAAGCTCCTGCTGATTCTGAATCGAGCTAATTCCAAGGTCAAACTCGACATTGGAGAGGTTGAACGCACCCTGCAAATGAAGGCAGATGTGCTTGTCCCGAGCGATGTCGTGGTCCCTCAGTCAGTGAATAAGGGAGAGCCCGTCGTGATCTTTGCTCCCAAGTCGTCAGTCAGTAAGGCCATCTTCAGCTTGGCCGAGATGTTTCTTCCTCAAGAAGCTAACAAAAAGCGCTTTCTCGGCCGATCTGAGTAGTCAGAAACGGTTTCCAACCAAACTTTCTCGAACATTCTCTGGAGCGATCAATGTCACTTTCCGAACGACTCAATAACCAACAGGCAGGCTCGCTCGCAGGTGGAACGGCACTCCTCCCACCCGTGGGACAGACGGCCCCAGCCGGCGGCTCGACACAGGCAGCCAACTCCGCTCCAACACCGCCTCGTCATGATCCTGCAGCTGCTGAACTGCGGCACCGGGTACACCAACTCCTCATCGATGAACTCGGTCCGATCCTGTTCGACAACCGCCTCAGCGAAGATGATCTTCGTAGGCGGGTGAACGAACAACTACAAGCTGCGGTTGCCCTTGAGCGGGTGCCACTTTCTGCTGCCGATAAAGCTCGGCTGATTCAAGACGTTACCGACGACATTTTGGGCTATGGGCCGATCGACTGTCTGCTTAGAGAAGAAGCCGTAACAGAAATCATGGTGAACGGTCCAGATCGAGTCTTTGTTGAACGTGATGGAAAGCTGACCAAAGACCCGAACATTCGGTTCCTCGATGAGGATCACGTTCGTCGTGTGATCGACAAGATCGTTTCTGCTATCGGTCGCCGCATCGACGAGTCCACCCCGATGGTAGATGCACGACTTCCAGATGGTTCACGAGTGAATGCAGTCATTGCGCCGCTGGCAATCGGTGGGCCATTCCTGACGATTCGTAAATTCTCCGCAGATCCACTGCAGATTGAAGACCTGATTCGATTCGGGTCAGTGAATGTTCATGCCGCAGAGTTCTTGCAGGCATGCATCCTGGGCCGCCTGAACGGGGTAGTTTCCGGTGGTACTGGTTCCGGTAAGACAACGATGCTCAACGTGCTCTCGAGCTTTATTCCCGATGACGAGCGCATCGTTACGGTCGAAGATGCCAAGGAACTCCAACTTCATCAGGAGCACGTGCTGTCGATGGAGTCTCGCCCTTCTAACGTAGAAGGCCGTGGCGAGGTTACGATTCGAGACCTA
>CAMDAT010000234.1 GCA_945888825.1 Bifidobacterium breve
TCGACGGGAAGGTTTGGCACCTCGATGTCGGCTCATCGCATCCTGGGGCTGAAGCAGGTCCCAAGGGTTGGGCTGTTCGCCCATTAAAGCGGTACGCGAGCTGGGTTTAGAACGTCGTGAGACAGTTCGGTCCCTATCCTCTGCAGCCGTAGGTAAATTGAGGAAAGCTATCCCTAGTACGAGAGGACCGGGATGGACGTAGCTCTAGTGTGCCAGTTGTCCTGCCAAGGGCATGGCTGGTTGGCTACCTACGGACGGGATAACCGCTGAAAGCATCTAAGCGGGAAGCCTCTTCCAAGATGAATTTACCCACAGGGTTAACCTGGTAAGGCCCGTGGCAGAACACCACGTTGATAGGCCGGAAGTGTAAGCGCAGTAATGCGTTCAGCTGACCGGTACTAATCGGCCGAGGGCTTGGGTTTCTACACAGTCGTTCGTGCTCGCAATGAAGTCCTTGAGTTGTCGCAGGACCCTCTTTTGGGTCCGCCGCTCATTTGACAACTGATTTTGGTGGCCATAGCGGAGGGGTCACACCTGTTCCCATCCCGAACACAGAAGTTAAGCCCTCCAGCGCCGATGGTACTTGGGACGAATGTCCCTGGGAGAGTAGGACGCCGCCAGATTTCTTTCGAAAGGGGAGACGCTTGCGTCTCCCCTTTTCGTATTTTTCGGTTCGGGTCTCTGGTGTTTCCTCGCCTAGACTGCGGGTCCCCCGTGGGATACCTCCCCATAACGTCAGGTGCGTTTCTTGCCAACAGATCGGCCTTCAGAGCCTCGATCCTCCTCGTCTCGGCCAAGTTCGTCTCGGCCAAGTTCGTCCCGGCCCAGTTCGTCTAGGCCCAGTTCGTCTAGGCCGGCTAGCCGGCGCCCAAAGGACACTCGATCTATCCCTGCTCCTCCAAAGCTTAGGGAACGCCCGCCGCCTAGAGAGCCCGGCGAGGATTTTGTGGTTCCCGAGCCAGAAATCTGGATCGATGACGGTCCGGTGCATTCTGGTCGTTCATCTGGTTCCGCCCAGCAGCGCAAGTCAAACACCTCGAGTGGCGGGGGAAGCAGTTCGACAGCAGCAATTACCGTTCATGCACCTCAACTCGTAGAGCTAGTTGGAGTCAAGCGTGCTGCCAGGCTCGAGGGTCGTCTAGGCGAGGCGGCTGATGCGTTCGCATCTGAGCGATTCGGCCAGGCACGTCAGATCCTTGCGCCCATTGCTAAAGAGGTGCCGGATCTACCAGAGGTGCGTGAGCTTCACGGGCTGACGCTGTATCGGCTGGGCAAGTTCAAAGAGGCTGCAAGAGAGCTCGACGCATTTGTTGCGTTGAGTAACGGCAGCACCGAGCAGCACCCAGTCTTGGCGGACTGTCGTCGCGCTCTCAAGCAATACAAAGAAGTAGATCGGCTGTGGGAGGAGCTTCGCGAGGCTTCACCGAGCGGTGCACTGGTCAGCGAGGGCCGCATAGTTGCAGCCGGCGCTTTGGCAGATCAGAAGGAACTCTCGAGTGCAGTTCGTCTGCTTGCCAAGGGGTTTCGCTTTCCCAAACGCCCGATGGAGCATCATCTGCGGCGCGCCTATGCACTGGCAGACCTCTATGAGCGATCCGGAGATATGCCCCAGGCCAGAGTCCTTTTTGGGCGCATTGCTCGGTCAGACCCAGAATTCTTAGATGCTGCCGAGCGCGCTTCTGGGTTGGGCTAAGGCCAGCTTCCGCCTGGGTTTACTCAGGTAGCTGAGGCCGCACAGATGCTACCGATGGAAGCATCTAAGGCGGCGTCGAACTCCGCAGCGCTCTGCTGTGCGGTCAACCCTTCGGTCAAAGCTCGCGAGAAGCTCGCAATGACTCCATGGTTGCGTGAGAGGCGAGCGTTCGACTCTTCGCGGCTATAGCCACCCGACAACGCAACGACACGAAGCACCTGCGGGTGATCGACTAGTGAGGAATAGAAGTCGTCAGTTTCGGGCAGGGTCAGCTTGAGCATGACCTTTTGGTCTGATGCAAGGGCATCAAGTTGTTCTGTTAGCGCTGCGCGGAGTCGCTCCTCTGCTGCTGCCTTTGAAGGGCTGTTGATATCGACCTCGGGCTCAATGATTGGAACGAGTCCAGCGGCAAGAATCTGCTTGGCTACCTCGAATTGCTGCTCAACTACTGCCTGAACTCCGGCGGCGTCGTCGACCTTGATGACGGATCGCATCTTGGTTCCAAAGACCCCATTGCTGACTGCTCGTTGCAGCAAGGCATCTAGGTCAGGCATGGGCTTCATAACCTGAGCCCCGTTTACTTCGTCCTCAAGACCCTTATCCACCTTCAAAAATGGCAGGACTTGCTTCTTCTCCCAGAGGAACTGTGCAGTTCCGAGTCCCTCGATCTGCCGATCCATGGTGTTTTCGAACAGGATTGCCCCGAGCACCCGATCGCCAGTGAAGCTGGGGCTAGTGATGATTCGCGTGCGCATCTGATGAATGATGTCGAACATTTCAGCATCGCCGGAATAGGAGCCTTCTTCGATTCCGTAGAGGCCAAGTGCTTTGGGAGAGCTCCCGCCACTTTGGTCCAATGCAGCGATGAATCCTGCGTCGTTGCTGGCCTTGGCGAGCTGCTGCTCATTCATACTGGATCCTTTTCTGGTGACAAACTGGTGAGAAAATAGGGACAAAATTTGTTGACTACAAACTGCAGAACTTTCAAGTTACAGCCTGCCGAGGATTTCGAGTGCGGTGTACAAGGAATCTCTGTGCAAAGGTGACCGGGTGACACGTATAGCAATAGATCTTGATGGGGTTATCTGGAGGGGTACCGAACTTATCGAGGGCTCGGACGGCGCAATCCATGCGCTCGTAGCAGCAGGCAACGAAGTGGTTTTTTGCACAAACCATGCTCAGTCACCGGCAATGAAGCTTGCAGTTCTGAGCGAGTTTGGAATCGACGGGATCCCGGTTATCACGGCTGCTCAGGCCGCAGCAGCTTGTTGCACCCCTGACCAAACGGTGTTGATTCTTGGCGATGAATCACTGAGCGAGGTCTTTTTTGCAGCAGGAATTGCCGCTCTCAATGTGCAGGATCTGCCCGCTGATGGACCAGTGCCCAAGGTTGACGTTGTAGTAGTCGGTGCTTACAGCGTGTGGGACCGTTCTCGCATTGGCCTAGCAGCAGACGCGATTCGCTCAGGTGCTCGCTTCTTGGCAACCAATAATGACGCCACGTTTCCGGCGAGTGGCACAGCGGGTCCTCGAATCTTGCCCGGCAACGGTTCGTTGATCGCAGCACTGACGGCGGCTACGGACGTCATTGCCGAGGTTGCTGGCAAACCTCATGATGCAATGGCTCAGGTCCTGCTGCAGGAGTTTGGTGGCATTGACGTTGTGGTGGGAGACAAGGCCGAGACAGACGGAGGGTTAGCAGTTCGTCTGGGAGCCAAATTTGCGCTGGTATTGAGTGGAGTGACGGGGGAGTCTGATCTACCGGTCGCTCCAACTCCTAGCTACATCGGTGCCAACCTGGCTGAACTTGTTGGCCTGAACTTGCTGGCCTGATTTTGGCAGCCCTTGATTTTGGCAGCCCTTGATTCTGGCCGCCTGATTCTGGCGGCCTAAGTGAACTTGCCGCTGCTCGCTTGTATGCCTCTGTAGTCTGATGCAGTGCGCCGCCGCTTGGATACAGAACTGGTTCGCAGGGGACTGGCCTCATCTTCTGAAGATGCCCGCGAGAGCATTGCAGCGGGACTGGTTTTTGTTGGCGGGGCACCGGCGCTCAATGCCCACCGCCAGGTTGAGGCCTCGGAGTCAGTGCAGTTGCAGAGTCCGCCTTCACGCTTTGTTGGCCGCGGTGGCGAAAAGCTCAGCGCTGCTTTGGACTGCTTTTCGCTCAGCCCCTCGGGCCTGCGTGTCCTCGATGCCGGTGCATCTACCGGTGGCTTCACGGACTGCCTGCTACAAGCGGGGGCGCGAGAGGTCGTGGCGCTAGATGTAGG
>CAMDAT010000235.1 GCA_945888825.1 Bifidobacterium breve
CCCAAGAACATCAGGTCGCTTGCCGACTTGGCCACCGTTGGGACGGTCTCGCTATGTGTTCAGACTGCCCCCTGCGGCAAGTTCGCTGATCAATCTCTCACTACTGCTGGGGTGAGCATCGCAGAGTCGAACATAACCCGCGGGGCCGACGCACAAGCCACGTTGCGCGCGGTAACTGAGGGGGATGCCGAAGCAGGCATTGTCTATGCAACCGATGCCAGCCCCGAGGCTTCTGTGGCCATTGAGCAGCGCTACAACATCAACAATGAGTACCCAATCGCTGTGACAAGGTCCAGCTCGCAGAGACTGCTTAGTGCTGCATTCATGGAGTTCGTGCTGTCAGCAGCTGGGCAGAGCGTTTTGAGCCGAGACGGATTTCTAGCTCCGTGATTAGATCCTCTAACGACCGCAGAGAACTACTCGTGCCGGCATTGGCAGCAGTTGCGGCGCTGTTCTTTGTGGTTCCCCTTATTGGACTTCTGCGTCGCGCCTCTTGGTCAACTCTCGTGAGCGACCTGTTATTGCCCGACTCCCTGAGCGCACTGAGGCTCTCGCTGACCTGCTCGCTGAGCGCAACAGCCCTAGCCGTGCTCTTTGGTCTGCCGTTGGCTCTGATTCTCGCTCGAGGACAATTCTGGGGGCGGTCACTTTTACGAGGGCTGATTCTGTTGCCGTTGGTCCTTCCACCAGTAGTTGGCGGCATCGCACTCCTGACTGCGTTCTCACGAACCGGAATCATTGGGGAGTACCTCTACGACTGGTTTGGAATCCAACTGACCTTTAGCACCGCAGGAGTAATTTTGGCAGAGACCTTTGTCGCGCTGCCCTTCTTTGTCATTACTGCAGAGGCCGGACTGCGCTCCTTTGATTCACAGTTTGAAGATGTTGCTCGCACCTTGGGGGCCGGACCGAGCGAGACATTACGGCGAGTTACGCTGCCAATCATCGCTCCCAGTCTGATCGCAGGAACTGTGCTGGCTTGGGCCCGTGCACTCGGTGAGTTCGGCGCCACCATTACCTTTGCAGGCAACATAGTTGGACGCACGCAGACCTTGCCGCTAGCGATCTACGCACAGTTGGATTCCAACCCGGATGCAGCCATCGCGCTCAGCTTGGTGCTCCTCTTTGTTTCGCTCACTGTCCTCATTGCTTTACGAGACAAATGGCTGCGTCCGATCTGACCCCAATCGGAAAAAGCAGAATCCCCTGCCGGAGCAGGGGATTCTTCGGGTGGGCGTACGCAGACTCGAACTGCGGACCTCTTCCGTGTCGAGGAAGCGCTCTAGCCAACTGAGCTATACGCCCGAGCGGGTGCGAACTTAGCAGGAGTTGAGCGGGAGGCGACATCTCAGAGCTGCAAGGAGGAATGAATGTTCTCCTGCTCGGCAGTCAGGCGTTGGAATCGGAGCCTAGAACTGCATCATCGACATCGGGTGGGCCGAGCACCCCAACCGCAATCACTACGAGCAGGCCAACCAGAAACTGCAACCAAATCCCAGAGCCAGGGCCGCTGCGGCTATTGCTAGCACCAAGGCCCCATTCTGCAACTGCTAGGAGCATCAAGATGGTTCCGCTGAGTACCGCCAGGACTCGTCCAGCTCGGCCGCGCTCTGCTGCAATGAGAACTCCCGAGACTGCTAGTAGAACAGCGCAAACAACGGTCATCCAGCCTCGTCCAAGGCCCCCGTTGGCTGCTGCCCAACCTGTCTCTTGGGCGCGGGTTCCGTAGCGGAAGGCATAGTCGCGCCAAGGCATCAGGCTTGAGGCGCCGGTAACGAGTGCCGAGACCAGCAGGACTGCAGTCAGAATCAGGTCGCGTCGATCAGATTTGACCGGTTCCGCCACGCTTAGCGGCAGAGTTCCACCGAGTGGTGAACTCTGCGAGAAGCTGACCTCTGGCGATCCACTACTACTGCTGGGCTGGCCGGCCTGAGGGGCGGGAGGGGCGGGAGGCGCGGGAGGGTAGGAAGGGTGGGACCAAGGGGTTTCGGGCTGCGACACTCCCCTAGTTTGCCTCACTTCAACGGTTCGCCCCTTCGGGCGGCGATGCATTTCTGAGAAAAACCAGAATGGGCTTTGTCAGGCAGTTTGCCCGACAAAGCCCATCAGTTGAGGCGACGAGGGGAATCGAACCCCTGTGCAAGGCTTTGCAGGCCTCTGCCTAACCACTCGGCCACGTCGCCAGTAGCCCTCATGCTAGCGGTCCGAGCAGCAGTTCCGTAACTAGGGGGAATTGCTATCCGGCGAAATAAAACGAAATGATCCCGGCCACGAGTGGCCGGGATCTATGGAGCGGACGACCGGGTTCGAACCGGCGACCTCAACCTTGGCAAGGTTGCGCTCTACCAACTGAGCTACGTCCGCGAGGCCGTTGGATCGTAGCAGACCCTTCAGCTACGGCAAGTTGAGCGGGGCAGCAGTGCTGAATACTCACCAAACAGCACTGCTACCAACTACTCTGCTCCCCCGCGCCCCTGATCAGATTTGCGAGCTCCACCGCCATCGCAACCTCTGTAATCCCATCTACCATCGAGACCCGATTGCGGTCCGAAAAACTGAGCGCAGCAATGTCGCGATCTTGGCGGCCACGCACCGTCAGGTCAGCGTTGATGGCAAAAACATCTACGACCGGGGTCCAACGGCGATCATTTGCAATCACTACTCGGTACTCGGTGACGAGAACCGCAGCGGGACGACCGAGCATCTGCCCGGTGAGCAGCGCAATGACTCCCTCCCCAGCAGGTAGTAGCGCACCACACACCGAGAGTGCAACATGCGCAGCCTCTGCGTCCTCGGGGCGGAGTCGGAGTACCGCAGACTCAAAATCTGTTACGCCACCTGATGCCCGCCGTGCGGATTGCGGCTGGGCAGCACTTGGCTGATTAGGCGCGGCGAAGGTTTCCCAATCTGGCCGATCAGACTGGCGTGGTTCCCACAGGTCATTCTGGGGGCCTTCAGTTGAAGATCCGGGGGCCGCAGGTGGGGGTTGCGAGCTTCTCTCCGGGCCGCTTGAGAACAACGGATTGCTCTGCTCTGGCACTACCGGAGGCGACCACGTCCCGTTGTCAATAACTTCCGCTTCATCAATGGCGTCATCGAAATGATCCACAGGGTCAGAACTAAATACAGACCCTAATGAATCGTTTGCCTGCCGAGAGACTGGCTCGGAAGAGCTCTGCGGACTTGAGAAATCATCAGAGCCATACATCTGATCATCTGAAACCTCGGTCCAGAGATCAGAAGAATCCTGCAGCGATGGGTCTGCTGTGCTCCAGTCCTCGCTGCTCGCAGAATCGAATTGTGGCGCGGAATCGAATTGTGGCTCCGGATCTGCCTGAGACCCTGCATCAGCCTGGGGCTCGGGTTCGGTATTGGGTGCCACAGTCCAGAGTCCCTCGGATGCCCGAGACGAGGCCGGTCCGACGATTTCTACATTGTCGGATGCGACAGTTGAGAACAAACCATGCGAGGAGTCCAGATTGGTTTGATCATCTATGTCAGACATTTGGGCTCCTGGTTTCGCTAGTCGGAATTCAGCTCTCTCCAAAGGCTAGAGGTGACTGCCTAGAGATCCCCCTGAGAGGACAAACTCTTTGTAAAGATCTGCACGGATTGGGCAACCAACTCAGCCCCATGAGCGGAAAGCTGCAGCTGAGACGTGGCTTGGATCCCTTGCGGACTCATCTTTGGCAGGGTCTTTGCAATGACCTCAACTAACTCAGCATCACCGAGCTTGTGGGCGACAGCATCAAGTTGGGTGTCGAGGAACACTAAACAGAGCGCATCCTCATGGGTCTGAACCGCTGGATCCTGGGTTCGTTGTTCCTTTCGAATGATGCACCCCACTCGGGCCACAAACTCTGGCGAATAGCCACAGTTCAACAGCAATTCACCAACAGCCTCGGCTTGACGCTTCTTTGCTTGAGTACGCCAGCGCAAATAGCCGGATCTGCC
>CAMDAT010000236.1 GCA_945888825.1 Bifidobacterium breve
CTGGAGCATTGGGTCAACGTCGCAGTCGCGAATCATGGAGTTGACCATGCCAACGAGGCCAAGTTTCTGGCCATCCTCTGGAGAGAAAATCCGAGTCACTCCGTAGGCGTGCAGTTCGGCAATCTCGTCAGCGGTGATCACGCCACCTCCGCCGCCATAGACACGCACATGAGCGCAGCCCACTTGAGCAAGACGGTCAATCAAGTACTTGAAATACTCAATGTGACCGCCTTGATAGGAACTAATCGCAATTCCCTGCACATCCTCTTGAACAGCGGCGTTCACCAACTCATCAACGGAGCGGTTATGACCCAGGTGGATCACCTCGGCTCCCTGAGATTGCAGAATGCGACGCATGATGTTGATCGACACGTCATGGCCATCGAACAGGCTGGCAGCAGTGATAAATCGAACTGGGTTTGCCGGTGTGTGCAGTTCCTCAGTCGTCATCCTCAGCCCATTTCCGTAGCAGTAAGCACTGGGCCACAGACTAGTTGCCGCCCGCGCTCAATCAGTCTGCGAGCGCCCACGCTCAATCAGTCTGCGAGCGCCCGCGCTCGATGATCCCCTGCCGACGGCGTTCCACCTCATCCAAGTCCCCACCGCCAGCTTTGTACCATTCGCGGCCAGCGTCGGCCTCGACACCCCAGGCCTGAGCAACCGTTACGAGCGATCCCTCCGCATACGTCTGCAACAGACGCTTCACGCCGGCGGAATCGTTGGAGCAGACATCGGCGGCAAGCTTCAGGCAGAACAGCAGCAGTTCCTCGTGCGGAACCACATGGTTCACTAGCCCCCAGTCCAACGCAGTTGCAGCATCGACATAGTTACCAGTCACCGACATCTCTCGAGCGCGGCGCACCCCGATGGCCTGCGGCAACATCACCGTCAAACCCCAGGCCGGCATGATGCCAACTCGGGCATGGGTGTCTGCAAAGCCAGCCCGGTCAGAGGCCACCAAAAAATCGCAGGCAAGCGCAAGCTCTAAACCGCCAGTTACGGCAACTCCGTTGATGGCTCCGATCATCAATTTCCGATGCGGTGGGAACGGGCTAGGCAGACCAGAGTCAACTGCTATTTCGGCTCGCCCGGGAGCCGCTGAAATTTGATCAAACGCCTTCTGCAACTTGCCTGATGCCAAATCCTTTAGGTCAAGGCCTGCGCAGAACGCCGGATCGCTTCCCGTAAGAATCATCACCTGCACAGCCTCGTCAGCCTCGCAGGCACTCACTGCTTTGTAGATGTCCAACATGAGCTCAGCCGAAAGTGCGTTGCGCACCTCCGGCCGATTCAACCTGATGACGGCGACTGAGTCCGCAATTTCAACAGTGACCAAACCCGAGTTGTCTGCCTGTGAATCCATCCCAACGGGATATCACAGAACAACGGCCCGGGTCGTAAATCAGGGAGCAGTTGCTACGAAGTCCACGCACAACACGCTGGGCTCGCTACCAAATCCACAGGTTGCCCCAGTCCAGATTGCACCAGTTCTGCCGGCAGCAGTGATGTCCACATCGGTCAGGTTGGCATCTGTTAGATCGGCATCAGTCAGCGTGGAGGAGGTCAGGTTGATTCCAACTAGAACTGCTCGGTTGAGTCGTGCCCCAGCCAGGTTCGCAGTAAACAAATCCGAGATTCGCAGAGTTGCATCACGCAGATCAGCAGTCGAAAGATCAGCCCCGGCCAGGTTCAGATTTGCCAGAACACTGTTGCGAAGATTCGCTCCAGAGAGGTTCGCGTTATGCAGGTCGGACAGAACAACAGTTGAGCCACTCAGGTCTGCACCAGACAGATCAGCATCCACCAAGTTCACGTTGGTCAGATTCGAGTTGGTTAGCCGAGCACCAGACAGGTCGGCGTTCTTCAGACTGGCGCCGGTCAGGTCAACGTCGCTAACGATTGCCCCGGAGAGGTTCACATCAGTCAAGGTTGCGCCTGACAGGTTCACGTTGAATACACGAGCCCCTGACAAGTCGACGTTGGCGAGGTCGGTGTTGCTCAGATCAACATGCGAGATGGTCTGACCTGACAGATCACATCCCTGCAAGTCGATTCCGGGGCCGATCAAGGTGCACGTCTGTGTGGCGGGAACCGTGCTGGTAGTCGTCGAGATGGTTGTGGTCGTGGTTGGTTCTACCGGCATAGTCGTGGTGGTAGATGTTGTGGGAGCAGGTGCGGCGGTGGTTGTGGGACTCTCTGACCATCCGCCTGTCGATGGAATGATCACCGTGATTGGAGTCTCAATCACATCGCAAGATGCTCCAAACACTGCTGAAACTGACACGAGAAGGACTATTGTTGCGGCCCGACTTCTCTTGGTATTCACAAATCTCATGCCGTCAATATGACAGAAGAATGCCAGAACTCAACTAGGTAAAAACCTCAGCAAAACACAGCTAGGTCAGATTGGTGAGTCGCTCATTCTGATCAGAATCTTGCCGGTGTTAGCCCCCGTGAACATGGCATTGAGAGCGTCTACCGAAGCTTCCAAACCATCGAAATAATGCACCTGATAACGCAGGCGTCCCTCCTCGACCCAGGCCCGAAGGTGCTCAGCAATCTCTCCGAACCTTGGCACCTCATCAATGGCCAAGAACCCGGTCATTGTGGCGCGCTGCTGAATCAGGTTGAGGTAGTTCGCTGGCCCTGCCGGTTTGGTGGTCTCGTTGTAGCCCGAGATTGCGCCGCACAACACCACCCGAGCGTGCATGGCCAAACGAGCCATCACCGCGTCAAGCACTTCGCCGCCAACATTGTCGAAGAACACGTCAACGCGTTTTGGGGCGAGTTCCCGCAAGCGGCCGAGCACATCTTCGGTCTTGTAATTGATTGCACCGTCAAGACCCAGATCGTTGACCAGCCAGTCGCATTTGGCGTCAGACCCGACAATGCCAATCACGTTGGCCCCAGCGATCTTGGCAATCTGCGCGGCAATCGTTCCGGTCGCACCAGCGGCTGCAGAGACAACCACCGTCTCGCCTGGTTGAACCTTGGCGATCTCTACCATGCCGATATAGGCCGTGCAGCCGGTAGAACCGTAGAGGGCCAAAAAGGCGGCAACATCGAACTCGGGGTCGGCAGTCGACAAGTGCGTGGTGAAGAAGTCATCACGCACGATCGAGAATTCCTCCCAGCCCGCCAACGTCGTCACCACATCTCCGACCTTGTACGCATCACAGTTCGAGGCAACTATGCGCCCAGCGGAGGAGCACCGCACGGGCTCGCCAATGGCAACTGGCGGCAAGTACCCCTTATTCGGGCTCAGCCAAGATCGAACGGTTGCATCCACGCCGAGCACTTCGTTATGCAACAGCGCCTCACCCTCTGCCAATTCATAAAGAGGAACCTGCACAAGTTCAACATCATCCCAAGACAGCAATCCTTCGGGCCGCTGACGCAAGACCACTTGGTTCATCACAGCGGGCAGGTTCACAGCATGCGGTTGTGCAGGAACTGGTTGGGCAGGATTCTCGGCAGACATGGCACTTACCGTAGCCATAGTTGTGCTCGCAGAAGTCGCTCAGTTCCATCGACTCGGTTGCCGCATAGAATCATTGCCTGCTGCACAGATACTTCCGTGCCGCAGCACCCCGCCTTCGTAGCTCAGGGGATAGAGCAACCGCCTCCTAAGCGGTAGGTCGACGGTTCGAATCCGTCCGAGGGCACAACACAATCCCAATATTCAGTGGTCAACACGGCATGCTCCTATGTCACGATGAAGCCATGGAGACTAGGGACAGCAGCAACAGCGGACCAGACAACGAGGCCTTTATCGCAGAACAGGGTGAGCTTTCGGATCTGGTTCGCATATCGCTCTCGGATCGCAAGTTGTTACCTATCGGATCGGCGCCACCTGCCCAACGGCAGCTAGTACCGAGCGAGCGGCGAATTGAGTCCGCTCGGGGCGCGATGCTCGGCACCGCTATCGGCGATGCACTCGGTCGCCCCGCCGA
>CAMDAT010000237.1 GCA_945888825.1 Bifidobacterium breve
CAATCCGCTCACTCTCGAGCCTCCAACCGCGTGGCTTTGGAAGCTGATTGGTTCCCGTCGTGTTGTGTGTCTGAACTCGCATCTTGCACCACTCCTTAGAGAGTGCATCGACGCAAAATCAGGACTGCTTGAGAAAGCCGGCTTGATTCAGTCCATTCGGCCTAAGGATCGCTCAGGGGTGGACCAAGTTTGGGGACTTCGCAGATGGGTTCACTCTCTCGCCAGAGCCGGCGCTTCACTGAGTGCTGTCAACGGCAGGAACCTAGGCCTGCCCGAAACCTTTGGTGGGAAGTCCGAGAGCCTCACGAAGCTGGATGGCAGCGTCCAGGGCTGATGTATACGCAGCCTGACGTTGTTCCCGGTTAGCCGTCTGAGCAGTCTCAGTTCCCGCGAGTTGGGCACATTCGGATTCCAATTCCGCCACCAGCGAATTCTTTGCGCTTAAGTCCGTAATGAGTGCTTGGTACTGCTCAGGCCAGACTGTGTTTCCCAACAACTCCACGAAACGCTGCGTTACTTTCACCCGCGCGCCGCAGAACCCCGGAAGCAAGTCCCATGGCAGCCGGCGATTACTGTCAACGGACGCAAGGTACTGGTCGTCTATGGCCTTCCACTGAGGAACCAACTCTGAGACAATTTTCGAATAGGCCGCTTGAGCAGTCTGCTGCTCTGCCAAGTTGGGGGCGGTTGTTGTAGTTGTTGTTGTTGCAGGCTTTTTCGTTTCGGTAGGAGCAGCGTTGTCACCTTCGCCACACCCCGAGATGACCAGCACAGACAGAGCAAAACCGATCGCAAGAATTTTTTTCATGTTTCAATAATCTCACAGGCGGGGACAACGACTAGGGCATGCCATTTGGAAGAAAGACCTGCGGCACGCCCACTACATCAAGGCGGTAACTGAGCAGATTCCGCGGCTGCTTCAACTGGGTTCAGGCGAAGGGGTTGGTCTGCGGACCACCCGTATAAGGAGGCGGGGTCCCTGTCGCCTGCTCAGAGCGCTCAAAGATGAGTCCTAATTCTGTAGATGTCGGCCCAACTACTTGAGGCTCAACCTCTTCAGGCCGAACCGCCATAGGTCCAACCGCATCAGGCCGAACCGCTTGCGGGGCCGCAGGCTGATTCATGTTGCTCGTGGTTCGGCCTCGTGGCAGCTTCAATGATCGAGATCGTGATGAGGGCATTGCTGCCAGCACTGGATCTTCCGCAGGGTCGTTGCTGTCCTCCGCTTCGTCAAGCTCATCTCCTTCTTCGTTCTCTGGATCAGACAGCGCAGCAGAAAGGGGATCTTTAGTCAGCGTCAGGAACGCAAGACCAAAAGCAAAGGGAACTGCGACGATCCGCAGATTGGCATAAAACATCTGGGCCACTGCCCAAGCGATCCATGCAATCGCAAACGCACGTCCGGGGCCAGCGCGCTTGGCTGCGCTAAACGCCAGCATTATCAGCAACACAATGGCGATGATCCCGGGAATGCCGTGTTCGCCAAGCATGCGGGTGAACTCAGTGTGCGATGAGGCCTCGTCGATGCATTGATCGGAGCGAATTTGGCAAACCTCATAGCCAAGTCGCTGGTACTTGGTCATCCCTGGGCCAACCCCAAACACAAAATTGTTTGCAAAAATCTCGGTGTCGTTCGCAGCAAGGTCAGTTCGAGAGGAGTCCGTGTCCGAGAACCGTGTCTCAAAGGCGCCCCCTGTGAAGTTCTCAAGCCAGGGGAAGACAACGAAATACGCGAGCGCAAAGGAAACTCCCGCTACAGCCAAAATTCCGTTTCGTACTTTGCGGTTTCTGGCCTGAGCTAGGGCGAATGCTGCAATGGCAATGCCCACTGCAAATGACCCACCACGAGAGAATGTCAATAGAACCTGAACTCCAAGGATGAAAGCCAGGACAGAGGCAATAATCTTCGCTGTCTTTTCGCGCTCGGTGATGATCAAGAAAATTGCGGCCATGATGCCAAGCGAGAGGGCAGAGGAGACCTGTACCGGGCCGAACCCACCTGATGTAACAAAGTTGGATTGCCCGCTGAAGTTAATCTTTCCGGCGGCCGCTAACTCGGACCGGACATCAGCGACTGCAATGGTGAGTGGTCCCACCGCAGAAATCAGCGTGACCCAGAGAACTCGTCGGTACATCCATGGGGCGATCCGTACCTGTGAGGTGAACATGACAAAGGCCGCCAGAGCCAAGGGACCACTCAAAGCGAAGGCGATAATCTCTCTGGCTCCGGCCCCGGTAGTACCAACAGTGACCGCCATAGCGGGCAGCATCACTGCTGCGTAGAGCAGTGCGATTTTTCCGTCTCGTCCCAGGCGCTGAAGCACAAAAAGCACTGCAAACCCGGACAGAATGATGAACAAGTAGGGGGCAGCCAAATAGAAGATCGGGGCCCGGACCTGTCGCCATAAGACTTCGCTGCCCGTGATGTAGGCCAGCACACAGATCAGTAGGGCAAGATCTTTCTTGAGTACGGCGTACAACCCAAATACGAAAATTGCTGCGGCATGAACCAGGCCAAGAACGCGAAGTTCTTGCAAGGCCAGAGCCGTAACAACCTCAAGCAGAATCGCGCCCAGAAGAATCATCCATCGAGGGATCGGCAGGTTCGCCGAAGCTGCCTGCTTGGGAGCTAGCCCTGGGATTCCGCTAGTACTCAAATCGACGGCGGTCAACATTTCCCCTTATTAGTAACTCGCCTCAGTGTATCGGCGCCTCTCGGTGAAACCCTCAAGAGGGCATAGGTGATACTCCGCTCCTCCGGGTAGCCTGAGAAGGTGTCAGAAACAACGTGGGGTGGTTTCTTGTGGTGAACCTTGACGCGTATCACCTTGGCAGAGCTATTGAGCACCAACCCTTCCGTTCAGCTTGTTATGCGCCCTTCGTTGGGTTGTCATTCGATATGAACGGGTCAGTCTCTGTCTGTGCCTTCACTCGAACCAAGCCTTTGGGCCGTGTGGGTGAAACTCCGCTGATGGAGATGTGGCGCGGCGAACGCATCTCACGCCTGCGTCAAGCAGTAGTGGCAGATGATTTGTCCTATGCATGTTCTCGCTGTTCAGAAGAGATTGCCGGCGGCAACTTGAGCGGCAGTCTGGCTGTTGGTTTTGATCAGTTCACCGCATCTGCGGATCCTGAGTGGCCTACTCGCATGGAGTTTGCGCTCAGTACTGCATGCAATCTGCAATGTGTCATGTGTAGTGGGGAATTCTCATCATCAATTCGTGCTCATCGTGAGGGTCTTCCGCCGCTTCCGCAAAGCTACGGAGACGAGTTCCTTGAGGAGCTTGATCCTTTTTTGCCGCACCTGCAGCAGGCCCGCTTTCTTGGTGGCGAACCGTTCCTAGCCGAGATTAACTTTCGGATTTGGGAGCGCATGATTGACCTCGGCCTGCAGGTTGAGTGCAACGTCACCACCAATGGCACCCAGTGGACTCCCCGTGTGCAGCGGGTGCTTGAGCAGTTGCCGTTCTCGATCGGTATCTCTATTGATGGCACGACGCCCGAGACAGTGGAACTGATTCGTTCGGGTGGCAGCTATGACCGCATCATGGAGAATCTGGGGCACTTCGTTGCTTATCGGGACCGGCATGAGTCATCACTGAGTCTGACATTCTGTTTGATGATCGAGAATGCTCACGAGTTTGTTGACTACCTACTCATGGCTGAGGACTTGGGTTGTCAGGTCTACGTCAACACGGTCCGACAACCTGTTCGTCACAGCTTGTACCAGCTTCCTCCCGCCGAGTTACAAGATGTGCTGTCCCGCCTGGAGTTCCAAGCTGCTGCCGTGGAGGGCCGCCTGTCACTCAACGCAGCAGCACTTCACGACCAGCTCGCTCGGCTTCGCAGTCACCTCGATACTGCTCTGGGTACTCCTGTGGACTTTGCACGAGCCTCGACTGAGCAGACGAGGTTTCAGGACCTGGTGGACTCCCTGAGCGAACCAGAACTT
>CAMDAT010000238.1 GCA_945888825.1 Bifidobacterium breve
CCGTAATGGTTGTTGTGGTCGTGGTTCCGGTTGGGGGGACCGGTGCAGCACAAGCTGCGGCCCCTAGAGTCCCCATAAGTACCGTTGCCGCAACCCCCAGTCGGATCCGACGCTGCACAGTTGTCGAGAATGAAGTTCCCATTTGTATCGCCCCCAAGGAGTCGGTCTGAGTTGTACCGACATCATGAGTAGATCCGATAAAAACGGAACGAGCAATCCAAATTACCGAAAAGCCTTCATTCGCCCTGTTTTGCGGAGCTTCGCAGGACTGCATCATCGAGATAGCCCGAGATCATCCGGGCAAGTTCGACGGCGAGTTCATCATCCTCAAGACCCATGCGTTCACCGAAACGCGTGGGCAGGCCAACTGCGCGCTGAACCGTTGACGCAGTGACTCGAACTGCGAACTCGACCCGAACACGAAAGGTTGGGTCGTCGATTCCAAACAGATCGATGATCAGACCTTGCAGGTCATCGGCTATGCCAGCCCCAAATGACCAGTACCGATCGGTCAGTACTGGGTCGTTGTAAATCGAGACCATAACGGCCCCGTTGCTGCGAACAAACCGAAGAAAGTGCCGAATGAGCTGGGCAACGATTTCCTCGCGGTCCCCGCCCCGCGCCATCACATCGGCAATTCCTTGGGCGGCCTCTTCTCGAGCCTGTTCGGCATGCAGGTCGAACAGTGCGATGAGCACGTCCTCACGTGCGGCAAAGCGTGCATAGAACGAACTCGCAGACACATCAGCTGCAAGACAGATGTCTTGAACAGTGAGGTCATTGAAACGCTGCCCAATCATCAACTGCTCGGTTGCATGCAAGATGCGCTCGACAGTCTCACGGCTTCGCTGCTGCTTCGCCGGTACCACCCCGCGAAGTTGGCTCTGCTCACGCTGCTGGTCAGACACAGCAGTGAAGATACTGTGAATGCCCCGTGATCTGGGCTGCAATTGCCTCGTTGCCTAGGTCAGCGGCGTAGCCGGTACAGCGAAATCTGGGTGGGTCGCAACTGTCCGCGTAGCCACATTGGGTCGCCGCCGCTAAGCACCGAGGAGTAATCGGCCACCAGGATCGAGCCGTCCGGTTCATGGACAACGGCCGCAAATGCGGTGTCACCACAAGAGGGTAAGTCAAGCACCCAGTCCAGCGAAGGCGTGTTTGTGTTGACAGAGAACAGCGCGCTGCGCTTGCGCGTGACTGACCAGACTGCCTGATCGACTCGGATTGCGACTGCTCCAGGAACCCAAGAGGGCATGTGGTCGTAGCGACCACCGAACGCTAGTTGCCGTCGGGCAAACACAAAGGGCTTGCCCTGCCAGAGAAACAAATTGGGCGAGTCTGGCTTCTGGCTGATCGGCGTCACGCTGAGATGCTCTAGGTCTGGACCGAGCAGCAGATCGCCTCCTCGCCGGCTGGGCCCTTCGTTGCGGGTCAGGCCCACTATCTGCCCATCTGGCAGTTCGACAAGCTCGCACTCGGTGCCGCCCGGGTGCAGGTCAGTTGGGCTACTCCATGACTCAAGATCGTCGCTCCAGCGGAGTTCCACAACGGGGTCGGCGGGGCGAGCGCTGTACATCTTTTCGGCGCCCCGGTACCCGATCATGGCCCAGCGGTTCTGCAGCTTTGCGATGCGCCACGGCACCACAGATTCCTGCAGCGCTGGTTCGGGAGATGTCCAACTGTGGCCGTCAGTGCTCAGTCGATGCACGCCCTGTGGCTGAAACCTTTTGGGGTCGGTTCCGAGTTTCATGAACCACAGCTGCAGCCGGCCTTGGTGAGTCACCCATCGGGGCTCGCGCAGGTCGGCACCGAGCGCCACGGTGGTCTCGTGACGCCAAGGGCCTTCGGGTCCTGGAGCAGAGCTGACCTCTAGGCGAGCTTCGGCTGAGGCAAAGTGCGAGGGCGCTGTCCGCCAAGCCAGCCATAATCTGCCCTCGAAACGAGTCAGGTCCAAGTTGTTGTTGGCACTCAGGCAGTCCACACCCGCTGCTGCAGGCCCTGGCACGAGCAAGCCGAGTGGCTCCACAGCGATCATGGGCAGAGTATGCACCAGCAAGCGGCGCTAGGACTGAGAAAGCGCCAAATCACAGATCGCTTGTTTGGCTGCGAGGCCGGCCTCTGTAGTCCAGCCGCCATAGACCTTTGTAGTGAATAGCTCGAGCACGGCTTCAGTTGCAGCAACCTTCTCTGCCTGTGATTTGGCAGGCTCTGCACCTTGAGCTGAATCGATCACGCCTGCGCAGATCAAGCGTCGCAGGAGCTCGTCGGCATCCAACTGGTAATACCCACCGTCGAGTTGCTCTTGAAGCACCTGAATCGGGTTGTGCTTGGTCAGAGCAGCCAGGAACTGCTGTTGTAGTTCAATCTGCTGCTCCCCTTCTGGCTTCCACAGCTGCGCTAGTTCGCCAACGCGCACCTTGAGACGGGCAAAGAGTTGAGAATCTCCGAGACTGTCACCGATTGCCTCGCAGACATTGCGGTAGTACCAGAGTGTTCCGGCAAAGCCGCCCTTGAAGTTGGCCCAGAACTTGGCCTGCTCAAGGGTGGTGGTTCCTGCAGCGCGTGCGTCAGCAATCTGAGCCTCAATGTTGTGAACCTTGTCTGCACAGGTCACTCTCAGTCCTGCAGAATCTGCGGTGTGACTAAGGTGCTTGATGTAGGCCTCTTTTCGGGGCCGCCACGGCTGCTTTGCTTCACCCTCGGCCGGGTTGGCATCAGTGCAGAGCTCAACAAAGCTGGTGGCCCGTAGACCGAAACGCTCCCGCAACTCATCGGGCTGAGTCGGCGTGTCTTCTAAGACATCATGGAGCAGCGCAGCAATGGCCTGATCCTCGTCCCCACCGTCTTCCCACACCAGAGCCGAGACGGCTAGCAGGTGATAGATGTAGGGAATCTTCTTGCCGCCCTTTCGTTCTTGATAGCGGTGCTTATCGGCGGCAAAGAGTAGAGCTGCGTCGTAGCGCTCGCTGTATTGAACGCCACTTTCGCCCTTACCCTTGGCGGTAGGTGGTTTGGCAGTAGTAGGTTTGGCCGGTTGTGTACTGGATGTTTCGGTCATCTTCTCCCCTTCTTGTCACCCTTAGAGTACTCAGGGGGTGTGACAGTTTGCCAAGGCTTCGGGGCCGATTCAGTCAACCAAGAACTGCCCTAATCGAGGCTGTCACTGCGGCATCCGCGACGCCCAGTGCTGCAAGTTCGTCCTCTGCTAGGCCGAGTTGAACCACCTGCTGCCAGCCCTGCACGCCCAGCAGAACTGGAACGGCTAGAGGCGCAGCAAGGTCGTTCCAAACACCACCCGATACAACTTGGGCGGGAATACTCATCGAAGTGCCATTGACTATGGCGGCAATGACGTCCACGGCCGCATGGGCTGTCACGATCTCGGTAGTCCGACCGGAAGTAAAAGCAGTAAAGAAGGGCTTTACTGCTACCCGAAGGTCAACCGGCAGCGCCTTGACTCGCTCATAGGCATCATGAAATCGACCCTGAGAAATCAGATTTATCATCGCAGCGCGCTCGGCGGGCACCTCTTGTGGAAGGTCGCGAAGGTGACGATCTCGTCGGATTCGTTCTACACCTGCTTCGACATCTTCAGCAGCGATTCCTTGAACCTGGATGGAACTCCAAATGGGCACCAGATGGTCCCCATGTTGACCAAGGACCATTGCGCTAACCCGCGTTCTCGGCACACCAAACTCAACTGCTAGTTCATGCCGAAACCGGAGCGTGTCTGACCATCCAGCAGCGCCAAGTACGCGTTCCGCCGGAAGGTGCTGCGCAAAAATATGTACACCCAGCTCAACAGGATTCGATTGCACAATCACCATCGGGGGCTCTGGCAGTTTGGCCAACGCCTCGGCGTACTCTGCAAACATCTCGGCGTTCATACGCCCCAAAGCGAGCCGGTCCAGAGGAGCCCCCGGGTTCAGCGA
>CAMDAT010000239.1 GCA_945888825.1 Bifidobacterium breve
ATGCTGCAAGATTTTGCAGGCGGGGATCGTTCGAGAACATCTCGACAATGGGAATATCTAGGCCCAGTCGCTTCTGGATTCGCTTCACTTCGAGTTCTTGATTCCAGAGAACCAAAGACACCACTAGACCATCTTCGCCAGCTCGCGCAGTGCGTCCTGAGCGGTGCAGATAGTTCTTGTGATCAGAAGGAGGGTCATAGTGAATGACCACGTCTACTTCATCTACGTGAATGCCTCGAGCGGCAACATCGGTAGCTACGAGCACCTGCAGTTTTCCGGCCGAGAAATTCGACAGCGCTTTTTCACGCATGTTCTGGCGAAGATCACCATGGATTGCTTGGGCTGACACGCCTAGGTCATCAAGCTTGTCAGCTAGGCGGTCAGCGCCATGCTTGGTGTTTGAAAAGATCATCGTCCTTCCACTTGCAATGGCAATCGTGGCCGCAACTTTGGCCTTGTCCATCTCGTGAACGGTGATGAACCGATGGGTCATTTGCTCAACAGTGGCGCCCTTGGACTCGACCTCGTGGCGTGCCGGCTCATGCTGGTAACGCCGCACCAGGGTGTCCACCGCGCCGTCAAGCGTCGCAGAGAACAGAAGGGTCTGATGCCCTACCTCTACGTTGCGAAGAATCCATTCCACCTGAGGAAGGAATCCCATATCGGCCATCCGGTCGGCCTCGTCGATGATGACGTTCTTGACGTCTTCAACTGACAAATCCCCACGCTCAATCAGGTCAATAGCCCGGCCCGGGGTGCAGACTGCTAAGTCCACGCCGGCCTTGAGTGCCTTGATCTGCTTCTCGATTGGGTCTCCGCCATAAATGGCAGTAATCCGAATTCCACGCGCATGCGCAAGGGGTAGCAGTTCATCACGAACCTGCGTTGCGAGCTCACGAGTTGGTACGAGCGCAATACCTGTGGGTCGGCCAGGTTTGGCCTTTGGCAGGATCTGCAGCATGGGCAGACCGAAGGCAAGAGTCTTACCCGATCCTGTTTTGGCTTTTCCACAGACGTCTCGACCGGCAAGGATGTCTGGAATGGACATCTCTTGGATAGGGAATGCGGTAGTAATGCCCCGCTCGGAGAGGGCGTGGCACAAGTCTGGGGCCACACCGAGCTGTTCAAAGGTTTTTGTCATGTCCACTTCAGGATCGTTGTAATGCTGCCTAGGTTACCCGTGCCGGGGCTCAAGGCCGTATTCCCGAGGGAACCCAATGGCAAGTGAGACTCTGACAAGTGAGACACTGCAAAGCATTGACACATGGGGAGCGCAGCATGCAGCGGCCTCCGTGGTTGGCCAAAGAGATGTGTTGGCAAGCCACGGGGATTCCCATCGGCGTTTCCCGGTTGCCTCGGTCACCAAGCTGATCAGTTCGCTTGCCATTCTGGTAGCCGTCGAAGAAGGAACGGTTTCGCTTGAGGATCAGGCGGGTCCACCCGGTTCAACCCTCAGACATCTGCTGAGCCATAGCTCTGGGTTGAGTTTCGAGACCGACGATGTAGCCGCTGCACCGGGAGTCAAGAGGATCTACTCGAACCGAGGCTACGAACTCGCAGCAGAACACCTTGAAGCGCGTGCAGAGATGCCCTTTGCGCAGTACCTCTCCGAGGCAGTCCTCGAACCTCTGGGGTTACTCGACACCTCATTGGATGGTTCGGCGGCAACGGATGCAGTCAGCACCTCAGCGGACCTCTGCCTGCTAGCTCGAGAGATGCTCTCCCCCACTCTTCTTGATTCCTCAACCTGGAGCATGGCTACTCAGGTGCAGTTCCCTGACCTGGCCGGGGTGGTTCCCGGGTGGGGTAGATACGAACCCTGCCCGTGGGGACTCGGCCCTGAACTACACGGCGATAAAAACCCACACTGGATGGGTCAGACGGCAAGCGCGCAGACCTATGGGCACTTTGGCGCGTCAGGCTGTTTCTTCTGGGTGGATCCCGTCCGTAGGCTCGCCTGTATTGTCCTCACTGACCGAGACTTCGGAGATTGGGCCATCAACCTGTGGCCCGGTTTCTGCGATCAGGTCCGAGCCAGCATCCTCTGAGCCAGTCGTCGGCAGGTCCTCCTCGGCAGAAGAATCCAACTGTATGAGCCCTGCTAGCGGATCTCCTCCAGCACGAAGTTCTGCGGTGGAAACCGAATCAATCGGGTTCCCCTTCCAGAACAGCCAAGTTGCGCCACCAATAATTGCGAACAAGGAAATCCAAGTGTTGACCCGAAGGCCAAAAATCTCATTGGCAAAGTCAATACGCAAGGACTCAACCCAGAGTCTTCCGATTCCGTAGCCAAGGATGTACACGGCGAACCAACGGCCGGGCTTGAGTACCAGTTTGCGACCCAGCAACACGATGAGTCCTGCAAGGGCCAAATTCCAGAGGCCCTCGTACAAGAAGGTCGGGTGAAAGAGCGTTTCTAAGGGATAACGCAACGGCGGATTCTCTACCTGTAGACCCCACGGAAGTCTCGTTGGCCGACCATAGAGCTCTTGATTGAAATAATTGCCAAGGCGACCGATGGCCTGCGCAATCGGAAGCGCTGGCGCAGCCGCATCGGCCATCAGCTTCCAATCCATCTTCATGCGCCGCGCCATGAAGATCGCTACTAGTGCCCCAAGCAACACTCCGCCCGGAATACCAAGGCCGCCCTTCCAAATAAAGAACGCGTTCGGCCACCAACGCCCGTCTGAGTACAAGTCGGGCCAGTCTGTGATGACGTGGTAGAGCCGCGCCCCAATCAGGCCGGCTGGAACAGCCACAAGGGCAACAGTGGTGATGTCTTCTGGATCTCCCCCGCGAGCAGCCCAGCGGTGCCGCGCCAGCGTGACTGAGGCAAGCACGCCTAGGGCAATACAGAGTCCATACATACGAAAATGCAGCGGGCCAAGAACGAGTTCCTGAAAGGGTGGGCTTGGGATGCTCCCGAAGAGCAGGGACATTGGATTCCTCATCGGTAGTCAGAGTCAGGGGTAGTTAGTACTGAGTCAACAGTGTGTCTTGTTCAAGCTGCTCATGCCGCCATGGTCCGGTAGAGAAGGGAGCATCAAGGTGCAGCGGTGGTGGGCGGTGCAGTGGTGGGAGGTGCTGTTGCTGGGGTATCAGGGCGGTCGGCTGGAGATGCCGAGTTCCCCGAACCGCCTGGAGAATCCGAATCGATCAGCGGGTCAGTTCCAGGGAGTCGCACATCAGGCCAATTCAGCGCAGTCGGTGAGATACAGACATCTGCCTGGGCGAGCAAGGCCGTTGCGAGTTCCCCGTTCTCTGCAAGCGGGTCGGTTGCTCCGCCAAAAGCCCAGGCCTGCACAAACGGGCGAAGCAAGTCCTGATCGCCCAGGCCCTTTGCCATACATGTCGCAGACCGGGTCGAGATTCTTCCATCCCCAAAGAAGACAGCAGCTATCCCCTGCACAAGGTCGACACACTCGCTGAACTGATCCACAACGATTTCACGCTCATCTGCCGTCAGAGCAATGTCATTGAGCGCAGCACCGGGTGTACCAGCGCGGTAGCCCAGAGCCGATAAGCGGCTTGGTCCAATCTCTTGGACTATGCCCTTGGCTGCGCAGCGGGCCTGAGCAGAAGGCGGCGTCCAGTAGACCTGATCGGCTGGCCGAGTAGTCATATCGTACACCAGTCCATCAACGAGTAGCCCTTCTGGAACCTCGCCTTGGGTCGGAAACTCTGGAGCCAAAGCTGCCTCTCGACCTGAGTCACTCCCGTCGTTCACCTCTGAAGAGTCTCCTCGCTTCTCGGGCACACAACCCGAAAGCACACCGATCAGGCTGAGCCCAACGCAGAGTCCGATGAAGAGCCTCAGGCTGAACTTTGGGCGAGTTCCTGCCCTGCTCCCAGGGTGGACCCCCAACTTGTTAGACCCTTGCGAACCCATGTAGGTCAGGCTAGCCCTGCGCCTAAGCAATCAAGCC
>CAMDAT010000240.1 GCA_945888825.1 Bifidobacterium breve
CGGCTAAGCCGCACACTGACTTCTTAGTTGGCGGCTGAGGCATCCGACACGAGCGAGCAGTAGGTACACCATGGGGAAGGGAATTCAGCCAGCGCAGAGTTGCTCATCAGTTCTCGATGCTCTTGGCAACACGCCAAAAACCGAGAGAAGTTCTCCAAGGCCGAAAGCGCCCAAACGAACTGCTTTAGTCCTAGGTGCAGGCGGCACCGTTGGCATTGCGTTCCATGCTGGCGTGCTCAAAGCAATGGCAGAGGCTGGAGTTGATCCGACTGCGGCCGAGTACGTGGTGGGTACCTCCGCCGGTGCTATCGTTGGCTCAATTATGAGAACTGGAAATGACCTTGATCTGGTCTGGGCCATGGCACATGAGGACCGGAATCCCTTTGCCGAAAACCAGCCATTCGTTCGGCCAGAGGTGATCTTTAGTCAAGGATGGCGGACGCCAATTGGCCTCGCTCGACGAGTCGCAGGCTCGGCATACGTACTTCACCGCACGGTGATTCGCTGGCCAGCTATTCGTCCACCACTCTCGCTGCAGCATTTCTACCGCGCTGGGATTGGCTCCGTCACCGAACAGCGAATGGAGTTCGCTAACTGGGCGGGGGAAGAATGGCCCGAAGAACACTTAGCGCTGTGCAGCTTTGACATCGTGACAGGGCAACGCGTTGTTCTGGGACCAGCCGGCGCTCCACGGCCAGCCCTACCCGATGCCATGCGCGCTGCTTCCGCCGTGCCACTGCTCTACCCACCGGTTCGACTTGGGCGTCGGCTACTCATTGACGGTGCTGTGAAGTCCTCTACCAACCTCGATGTAGCTATTGAGGCTGGGGCAGAACTCATCCTGGTTGCCGCTCCGCAGTCATTTGACCCCGACCACAAACCTCCCCTACATCTGCGAGCCAGCAAGGAACTCTTCAATCGTCAACTCGATCGCGAGATGATCGCTGCAGACAAAGCAGGAGTTCAGATCATTGCTATTCGCCCAACAGTTACCGAGGCGCACGAGCACGGTCTCAACCTGTTGCGCTCCGGTGAACACGGTCGCACAGCCGACCTGTCGCATGAGCACACCTCTGAGGTTCTGAAAACTCCCAAGGGTCGTTCGTTTGCCAAGGCTTGGAAGGCCTCAGTTGCTGCTCAGGCTGCTGCCAGGGTTGCTAGCTGAACCCGACAGCAGTTGTAGGAATAGCGCTAGCAGTACCAGCGAGCGCGTTCTAGAGCAGCCCAGAGAAAAAATCGTTGCCCTTGTCATCAGTAATGATGAACGCCGGGAAGTTCTCGACCTCGATCTTCCAGACGGCTTCCATGCCTAGTTCTGGATACTCCAAAACCTCGACCTTCTTGATTGCATCCTGGGCCAGAATCGCAGCCGGCCCACCAATCGAACCCAAGTAAAATCCACCGTGCTCCTTGCATGCGTTGCGAACCTGAGCCGAGCGATTTCCCTTTGCCAGCGTGATGAAGCTGCCCCCGTGCTGCATGAATAGGTCCACGTAGCTGTCCATGCGACCAGCCGTAGTCGGACCGAAACTGCCAGAGGCCATACCCTCTGGGGTTTTTGCCGGCCCTGCGTAGTACACCGGATGATCCTTCATGTACTGCGGCAGACCCTCGCCAGAATCAATCCGCTCTTTGAGCTTGGCGTGAGCGATGTCTCGCGCCACTACTACTGGACCTGTTAGGGACAGGCGCGTGCGAATTGGATATTGACTCAGCTGACTCCGAATTTCGTCCATGGACTGATTCAGATCTACGTGAACTACCTCAGCGCGCAGGTCAGCCGCTGTGATCTCTGGCAAGTACTGCGCTGGATCAGTCTCGAGGTGTTCAACAAAGACCCCCTCTGCAGTGATTTTGCCAAGAGCTTGACGATCCGCAGAACAACTCACTCCGATGCCCACGGGGCAGCTCGCACCGTGACGAGGCAAGCGAATCACCCGAACGTCATGGCAGAAATACTTCCCACCAAACTGCGCCCCAATGCCAGTGGCGGATGCGAGCTGGAAAATCTGCTGCTCAAGGCCGTGGTCTCGAATGGCATGGCCGAGTTCATTTCCCACTATGGGAAGGCCATCTAAGTATCGAGCGCTTGCATACTTCACCGTCTTCAGATTCATCTCGGCCGAGGTCCCGCCAATCACGATTGCGAGGTGATAGGGAGGACAAGCAGAGGTACCGAGGGTGCGAATCTTTTCGTCAACGAATTTGAGCAGCGACTCCGGATTGAGCAGCGCTTTGGTCTCTTGGTACAGGAAGGTTTTGTTTGCGCTGCCGCCACCCTTCGTCATGACCAAAAAGTTGTATTCATCACCATCAACAGCACTCAGATCAATTTGTGCAGGCAGATTCGTGCCGGTGTTGTGCTCTTCGAAGGTGGTAATCGGAGCAAGTTGTGAATAGCGAAGATTGGTCTCGGTGTACGTGCGATACACACCCTCAGCAATGGCAGCCTCATCGCCCCCGGGGGCGTCAGGTCCTCCGTGAGTCCAGACTTGCTGACCCTTCTTGCCCATGATGATTGCAGTGCCGGTGTCTTGGCAGCTGGGCAGAATCATGCCTGCAGAAACACATGCGTTCTGGAGCATGGTTCGTGCCACAAATCGATCATTCTCTGTTGCCTCTGGGTCATCAATAATTTTGGATAGTTGTGCAAGGTGGCCAGGGCGAAAAAGATGCGAAATGGTGTGGACTGACTCGGCAACCAACAAGGTCAGTGCCTGCCGATCCACCTCCAGAATCCGACTACCTCGATACTCGCCGACAGAAACAAAGTCTCCAGTCAGCTTTCGGAAAGGAGCATCTGGCTTCGGCTGCGGAAACATGGGCTGGTACTCAAACTCAGGCATTCCCATACGCTACGCGAGCAGACTGCTGACATCTATTTCGCCTGCTCTACTCGGCTACTCGGCTACATAGTTCCCGTGGAAACCGAACGGCACACGCTGAGGCAGGTGAATAGTCGCTATGGGTTCGGCGAGCAGATCCTGTGCATCCAGAATCACTAAGTCTGAACAATCCGTACCTGTGTCGTAGACCATGCTCATCAGATAGCCATCCCGTTCACTCGCAGTCTCCGAGGCGGGGACAAATACTGCTTCTCCTGCAAATCTGCCGGGCCCCATCTCGTGGCGAGTCAGCAAGTCAGTTTGGAAGTCATAACAAGTGATACTTGCTCCATCAAAAATCCCAGAAGCGCCCGAGTCCTGGGAGTCGCTGTACACACTCGTAGCCCATCCGTAGCGTTGTTTCTTACCGACTAGCCGCTCATCTACTCGCGGAAACTCAATTGGCTGGTCACTCAGTTGTTCCTCAGTAACCCTGCCGGACTGCAGGTCAAGCGTCCACCTCCAGAGGTACGGAATACTCTCATCTGGGCCGAGTCGACTCTGGTCGAACACCCGGTCGAAGCGAATTACATCGAGCACAATCAGTTGCTGCCCGTTCGCTCCGACTGCGTCGTGCGCGTTCACTGCGTGGAACACATAACAGGGGTTCACCTCGAACCAACGCAACTGATCGGTGCCAGTACCTTGGCGCGGCAGTACTCCAACTCGAGCCCCGTAATCATTGCTCCACGCGTACGGCAGGCCGATTCCAGCCATGGCATCTTCCAGATTGAACACAACGGGCAGATCGTAAAAAACCGCGGAACTTTCGGTGATCGAGATGTCATGAACCATCGGGCTGCCAGGCACCGGAATCTCTTCACGGCGAATCACGGTTCCATTAGACCCCGTGACGGTGTACTCAATGACGTTGGGCAGGGACCAGATATAGCTAGCTGCATGAAGTTCCCCGCTGACAGGGTCGACCTTTGGATGAGCGGTGTAACCGTGAGAGAGGGTGCCTCCAAAGTCACTGGTTCCGATCGTGTCGAGTTCGAATCCCAGTTCAACGGGCGGAGCCCCAGCCTC
>CAMDAT010000241.1 GCA_945888825.1 Bifidobacterium breve
GGAGGCGAGCAGGCATTCGGTTCGCCCTTGCCCGAGATGACCGTACTGACTGCCGGTGGAGTAGCGACCCCAATCGCCACTTGTGCCGTTCAAGGTGCAGATCCCAACGCTGCACAACTTGTCAGCCTTTTTGGCCCGCCGACGAATGACCCGCCGAGTAATCCGGTTGCCTTCAAGCGTCCGATCAGCACATCGAGTCTGTATCCAAACCCAGACAACACCTATCTGTCTTCGCTCCTCCGGTATCAGGCTGGAACGGTCCTAGTGGTCCGCGGTAAAGCTCCAACCACTCCGAACACTCAGGCAGGTGAGTCAGCAGCTACTCCTTCGCAGCTTCGCTACTGGTCACTGTGCACAAACGAGTACATCAAGCCATACCCCGTCACCGACTGCGTATTCGACGCTGAGGTGCCCGTAGATGGTTCCGGGTACTACACGATTGTGGTCTCAACTCCAGCTGATCGCCCGGCGAATGCGACGCAGGCCGATGGCGTTGCCTGGCTTGACTGGGGTAGCAGGTCGGTCGACCTGCTCTTGCTGTTCCGCAACATGTTGCCCGCAACGAGCTTTAGCCAAAGTGCGTTCTCGGTTGAACCTGGGTCCCTTGCCACCACCACCATGGGCGAGTATGCGCCACTCGAAGCCACCTGCACCACTGCCGCCTTTGAATCAGGCGGATCAGCGGGTTGCGGACTCTGAGTTCAGCTCTCTTGGCGTAGTTCTGCCGGTACAGCTCTGCAGGCTTAGTTCTGCTGGTACAGCTCGGCAGGGTTAGCCCCTGCTCGAACCTGCAGATTGCCGAAGCCGATGAAGGGCTTGGGCAAGAGCAGATCTGCAACGGCTGATTCCCCCTTGATTTCGAGCCGTGCCAAGGCCACCAGGCGGCCGCCAATAAATGCACCGACCCAAGCAAGGTTGGGGTCTGCCGGTAGGCAAATCGGCAACGAGGTACCCGTTACAGACTGTATGGGTACATGTAGTGGTTGTTGTGGGCGTCTACTAGTTGGGTTTGCCGGGTTGTTGATCATCTGACCTCCTGTGTTGCGAATGCTTCACGCAAGATGTTTCGAGCGCGATTCATAATCTGACGGATTGCTTGGCGGGTTGCTGCGGGTAGGGGACTTTCGCAGTTCAGTGCTGGCCGGGCAGCGAAGACCGCAGCACGCACATCGTGTTGCCACTGCCGCTCAAAGTTGCTGGGGTCTACATCGGGGTTCGATGAGTCGCCCTCATTCACAATTAATGTGCACAACGTGATAGCGGCCGATAGTGCCTCGGACTGAGTGCGGCTGGTAGTAGTTGCAAGGTGTGCGTGAAGTTCAAGGTAGATATCCCACATTCCTCCACCAAAAGCGATGTCTGCCGGGTCGTTTATGGGCCGAGTACAGCCAGCTCCGAAATCGACCCTGATGGGACCCTGGTCCCTTAGACGGTCGTGCAGCTGTCGGTCATGTTGCTTGTGGCGCCCGAGTGTTTTGCGTGCAAATGAAAGCTGCGTTCTTCCGAGTTCCAAGGTCCACTGCTCTTCGGTCTTGACCAGGTGGCCACTCCACAGCGGCAGGTGCAAAGGCTGAGCCCGGTTGCTGACCGCTAGGAACGCCGTGCTCAGAATCTCTGCGCCCTCAATATCGGAGTCGCGACTAGCGAGCTGCCGGCAAAATCGCGCTGCCGCATCGGTGCCAAACCAAACCAGCACTTGGCTGGTCCAGTCCGGTTGGCTGTGCTGGGGGTTGTGTTCGGTTGTCGTCATTATTTTCCTCCGGGGTTGAGTTGGCGGCGGCCAGCTAGTTGCTTCTTGGCGGTAACGCGGGTGAGTGGGTCTGAGTCAATGGCCAGTGCCTTCAACGTGGTGAAGCTCACTCGCTTTGATGCGAGCTGTTGCCTCGCTAGGACATGGGGACCTTTGAGGATCGCTTGTGAGATCCGGCGGCTCGAGGAGACAGTCGCTAACAAGCCCAGAACGATTGCTTCTTCAGGGTCGGCAGCGAGAGCAGCTTGAATGTCTGCATCAACGATCAATGGGTTTTCTAAGATTGCGTAGCGAACCGTTGGGTCTGGGTCATAGACCAGCGCTCGAAGAATGCCGAGCGGCCCGGTGCGGGCAAGCGCTAGTCGTGCTCGGGGGTCCGGGTTGACTAGGAGCACCGAGTAGTAGAGGTATCGCCAGTTGGAGTCGCCGGAGTACAACCCTGCAGCAATTTCGGCGTTGAATTGCGGTGCAGCCCCTGCGGCAGCCCTGCCAGTCGCCACGTCGTTTGCTATGGCACCAAAGCGATCAGATAGGAGCCGAAGGTTCTCGAGGTCCTGTGCTGTAAGGTGGCTGAGCCCTAGTTCGCGAAAACTTGGCAGGCTGAGAGCTGCTTCGCTGAGAGCTGGTTGGCTGAGAGCTGCTTGCGAGGAATTGCTTGGCAGCAGATCATCTGAAGGTTCCCAAACAGCAACTTCAGTTGAGTCAGATTCGGTGGGCTTCGACTTGACCTTGGCAACCGTTTCGACCTGTTTCTTAGGCACTTTCTTCGAATTCCTAATGGCCTGCTCTGTGCGTCTCGATGGGTAACTCATGGTATTCTCCGTTACTAATCAGTGATGTTCTGGCCGAAGCTGGTACGGTGATTGCTATGCACACACAGAAAGGGCAAAATGTAAGAGTGTCGACGTGTAGTTCGAGTTCACTCTGCGCTGTTGTGTTCAGACATGGTACACACTGTGTATGCGGTTGTCAAGGGCTAGTTGACCGCTAATGTCTGTGCCTAAAAGACCTGCGCCCGAAATCTCGCTGAGCGAAGCTGCCACGGTGCTCGGCGTTCAAATCAACGTGATGACCAACTGGGCGAAGCGTTATCCCGACTTTCCCAAGTCATACCCTGGGCGCTTTAAAAAGCCGGTTTATAGCCAACAGGAACTCTCAGACTGGGCCCGCTCGCATCGCAAAGACCCCAAGAATGCGTTAGTTGCTGGCGATCTTCGTTTCTTAGTGCCGATTAGAGACCTGATCTTTCAGAACTCTGCAGTCATCCCCGAGGGTGATCGCGGCTCAAGGACTGCCACTGCAAGATGGGCGCTCGCAGTTGCTGCACTGTTTTATTTGGAACGCGAGCGTGGAACCGCCGCCATACAAGCCGCTCTGGCCAAGTCACCCACCTTGCAGCCAGCCCTTCAGGTGCGTGACAGGTTTAGCCCCGATGATCTGAATCGACTCAAGCAGGCGTTCAACGCCGGCAGCGATGCAAACCCACTCAGTGCTGATGCTCTGAATGCAGACGTGCTGCGTGATGAGTTCGCCTTGCTTCTGCCCGAGGAATCACCCGACATGTTCGACAGTCGGTCAGTCAACGACATTGTTTTGGCCCTGGCACCTACACCGACCGACGTCATCTATGACCCATGCTGCGCCTCAGGGGCAATGTTGGCCCTGCTTGGAAACAAGGCACGCCAAGAGGGCAGAGTGTCGCCGGTCTTACAAGGCCAAGAGATCGACCCGGCACTAGCTGCGGCGGCGTTGGCTCTGTTGTTGGCCGAGGGCTTTGATGCACAGATCATCGCTGGTGATGTTCTTGCCGCCGATGGTGACCGCTTCGTGACGCTACCCGGGGTTTCGGTCACCGTTGTGGCCAACCCGCCGCGATCAGGGGAAGTTCAGATTGGCGGCGATGGGGGAGTATCACGGACCGATTCGCGGTGGCTCGTTAAGCCCACTGGCGATTTCACCGCATTGTGGGTGCAGCACTGCTTGAGTCACCTTCCCGCCGATAGCGCGCAATCAACAGCGCTGGTATCGGTTGCTCCCGAGTGGCTCAATGCCGAGGGGACAAGGTCAGCAGAGTCCCGCGCATTAAGGGAGCGTTTGGTTCGTGACGGTGTGGTCGAATCCTCCACCGTTCTGCCCAACAAGGCTGTACGAAC
>CAMDAT010000242.1 GCA_945888825.1 Bifidobacterium breve
GCTTGGCTCTGGAGGTGTGGACCTGCAGGCCGCAATGCGTTCTCTCTATTCCGACGGAGTCCGCATAGTTCTGTGCGAGGGTGGGCCGACACTGCTTGGGCAGTTGCACGAACTCGACCTGATCGATGAGCTGTTTCTGAGCCTGGCACCGATTTTGGCTTCTGGGACCCAGGTGGGAATACTCGGTGGGGGCACAGAAACGATTCGGCAGCTCAGCCTGCATCGGGTCTGGGAAGCCAACGGCTTTTTGTTCCTGAATTACCGCCGCGACCGGCAAGAACAACCTGCCAGCCCACAACAACCTGTCAACTGAGAACAACCTGCCAGCTAAATCAGAATCCAGCCGGGGTTGCAGCGGAACTGCTGTCCGCCGGACCCTCTTGGCCAAGCAACTGGATCTCGCGCTCAAAGTCCTCTGGATCCTCGAAGGATTTGTAGACACTTGCGAAGCGGACGGCCGCAACAGGGTCGAGGCGACGGAGTTCCTCGAGGACCAGTTCACCGACCTGCGCTGCTTCGACCTCTCCGCGAGTCGTAGAAATACGGTCCTCGACCTGAGCCGAGAGCGCCGAGATTGCCGACTCTTCAACAGGTCGACCTTTGCAGGCTGAGCGAACGCCCGACTCAATTTTGCTTCGATCAAATGGAGTGCGCCGACCGTCACGCTTAACGACAACAGCGAGGACCTCTTCGACTCGTTCAAAGGTCGTGAATCGCTCAGAGCACTGTTCGCATTGCCTGCGTCGTCTGATCGAAGTTCCATCGTCAGCGGCGCGAGAATCGACCACTCGATCCTCAAGGGCTCCACAGGCGGGACATTGCATTTCTGGAACGCTACCGTTCCGGCAGGAATCACGCATGTTGAGTTGGCAAGCAAACCAAGGGCCATCTCAGTTACGTCAGGAGTTGCTACTCGCTGGCAGCCGGAGTGTTTGACCTACACGAAGAGGTGCGTCGGAAGAAAACCCGTCGCTGCCTACGTTGAGTTCCAGGATTTGATCCACTACATCGCGAGGGTCTTCCTGAGGGGAGACACGCTCTGCGAGTGCCCAAAGAGAATCGCCGGACTGCACAAAGTACGGGACAGAAGTATCGATTAGGGAGGCTGCACCGCCCTGAACAGCACTGCCCTGAACAGCACTGCCCTGGGCAGCACCGGCCTGAGTTGCGGATGTACTCATGGACTGCTCACTAGTGGCTGCACTGAATCCCGAGCGAAGGAGCAACCCTGCCCCAAGAACTGCTGTGCTCAGAACAACTAAGACCAGAGCCCGACGCAGAAGAAATACCTGTCGGCGCCGCTGAGCTACTGCTGACTTGCCGCCATGGATAACTCGCAGTTGCGGCGAGTTCGCCCGGGATGCGTTCCTGCGGGGACCGAACCCAACAAGTGCCAAGTCGTGAGCCGAGAGTTGCTCAGCGAGTCCCTCGCCAGTTCGGATGTCGATGATTGCTGCCATGTGAACAGTCTCCTGATGGGGTGTGACACTGAAGCTCGTTGAGCCACTACTGCGAACGAATGTTCGATAACTAGAATGCACGAACAACTGTTCGGTGTCAACAGTAAAATCGAACGAGTGTTCCACAGGTTGTCTTGGCATGCTGCTAGTGTGTCCAAACACACGTTCGAACTATTTGGGAGTCAACATGAGCAGCACCGCACTCACACCCCGCCAACAAGAGATTCTGGTATTCATCGAAAAGACCGTCGGAGATCGCGGGTACCCCCCATCAGTACGAGAGATTGGGGAGGCCGTCGGACTGGCCTCACCTTCAACTGTTCACAGTCACCTACACACCTTGCAAAGACTTGGATATCTGCGCAGGGACCCCACAAAGCCACGCGCTATTGAAGTAACAGCCGATACCGCTAGCGGCACCACTGCGGAACGGCGTCCGACACGCCATGTTCCCCTAGTAGGAGATGTTGCTGCCGGTGTAGGCGTTCTAGCTCAAGAGCGTGTTGAAGAGATGATGCCACTGCCTGCAGATTTCACTGGAGACGGCGAGCTGTTCATGTTGAGGGTTCGGGGCGACTCAATGATTGACGCTGGGATACTCGACGGCGACTTCATCGTTGCCAAGGTTCAGCCCGAGGTTGCAAATGGCGACATCGTTGTTGCTGGCATCCCCGGAGAAGAAGCCACGGTCAAAACATTTAAGCGTCAGGGTTCCCGGGTGGTGTTGCATCCGTCTAATCCCACTATGGAACCAATGACCTTTGAACAGTCAGAGGTTGTTATCTACGGCAAAGTCGTCACGGTCATTCGCAAAATCTGAATTGCAGCCTTGGCCCTGTTGACCGGGCTTGCACCCAGCTAGTTGGCATCTTGAACAGAACTAGTTGGCATGTAGGGCCGCATTGAGACCCTCGGCCCAGGCTCCCGATCTTGGCAACACCTCGACTGCTCCCGAGACTGAGTTACGGCGAAATAACAGGTCATTACTTCCGCTGAGTTGGCTGGCCTTTACTCGGGTTCCGTCGGGCAGTTGGACCACTGTTCCAGCGGTGACATAGAGCCCTGCCTCAACTATGCAACGGTCGCCTAAAGAAATTCCGATTCCCGCGTTGGCGCCAAGCAGACATTCCTCTCCAATGGAGATGACCTCTTTGCCTCCTCCCGATAGCACGCCCATGATGGATGCGCTGCCGCCGATGTCGGAATTAGCACCGACCACTACCCCTGCAGAGATACGCCCTTCAACCATCGCTGGCCCCAAAGTCCCAGCGTTAAAGTTCACAAATCCCTCGTGCATAACGGTGGTCCCCGAGGCTAGATGTGCGCCAAGTCGAACCCTGTCGGCGTCAGCAATCCGAACTCCAGCTGGAATGAGATAGTCAACAAGCCGGGGGAACTTATCTACCCCAAATACCGTGCATGGTTGCGCCGATGCCATCAGCCGTGCGCGCACCTGATCGAAGGAGGCAACATCGCAGGGGCCCAAGGAAGTCCATACAACGTTCGAGAGCAGACCAAATATGCCATCGAGGTTTGCTCCGTGGGGCTGAACTTTGCAGGCCGAAAGTAAGTGCAGCCGCAGATACACATCAGATGCGCCTGCCGGTGGTTCGGCAAGATCTGCAATAAATGTCACCACTGCCTTTCGCTGAACCGGAAGCAGCGAAACTTGATTGCGTTGAGCATGATCAGGGGTTTCATGACTGATTCCAGCAAGCGCAGCGAGCACCTCGACATTGGGATGCCTTTGACCATCGTCAATCATCGGAGCGAATCTGTGCATCAGTTCACGAAGCAGATCCTCGTCGAGTTCATAGGTAGCCGAGCCATCAAGATGGCCGAGTACATCCGCGAGGATCGCAGCTGAGCCGAAGTTTTCGTTGAGCGAGTAGGCACCAAACCACGTATCTAATACTGAACCATCTGCATCTGCGATATTCGCTATACCGATCCCGAAGGCAGCAGGCTCGACATAGCCCTCACGAGCTCTCAACCTTGCAGCCATGGCTGCAAACTGCTCGGGAGTAGTTGGACGCAGATCGGTACTCACAGATTTCTCCTTGGGATTGGGACTCGTAGTTGGCGGGCTTGCTGCCGAGACAGGTGCTGACACCAGTTAGCAAAAACACTTCTGGGCTGGAAATCTTGCAGCCTAGGAAATCTGACAGCCTAGGGAATCACGGGCCAAACCGCAGCAGGTCATCAAGTGCCGCAAAGGTGCGTGCCAAGCTCTCAGCGAGCAGGTGCTCTTGTGCTGTGTGAGCCAAGGCCGAGTCCCCGGGGCCGAAGTTGACCGCTGGTACTCCGCGTTCCGTAAAGCGAGCAACATCTGTCCAACCGAGCTTGCCAAGGACACCAAGATCGTGGCGTTCAATCAATGCTGCAATGCACGGGTGATCGACGGCAGGGTACGCAGCGGGTGACAGATCAAGCAGGTCGA
>CAMDAT010000243.1 GCA_945888825.1 Bifidobacterium breve
GGGTTGGACCACGCAATTAACACAGGCGCCCAGCGATCCCCGTAGCGCTCGGGCAGAAACGAGTCGCGCTGCTCGCTTGGGGCCTCATCAGTTGCGCCGTCGTTGATAAAGACCAAGCCAGTTGCCTGCGACACACGGGCCACGGCCTCGGTGATGAGTTGATCGCCACCATCGGGTGCACCGTCTGGGCGAGTTACGTAGTGGATTGGCCGGCACGGGTCATAGGCGACAGGCGTGACGCCATCTGGCTGCATCTGAATGAACCCGTGGGTGCCGCCGCCATCGGGAACTTCGCCCGGCAACCCCAGTGGAGTGCTCTGCTGCTCCGCTGACACTGAGGGCCAGCCGTCAGGTCGCAGCAGGCCAGTATCAGAAGTCTGTGCAGTCTGCGGATTGGGATTCACCCGGGAATCTGAAAATGTCATGTCTCCGGGAACCTCGGCGCCAGAAGGCTGATCGGGTGCGCCGTTGAGGCCCAGCACTGATACCGATAGCGGGATGAACTGAGCGAGCACGTACACCGCTACCACCGACAGGATCACTAGTGCTGCGCTGAGTTTGAGCCAGGTGCGCTTTCTGTGGGGCGCAGCAAACTCATCGTCCCCGGTTGCCCAACTCAGGTCATCTTCGCTTGGGGCAAAGCGTCGATTGGCGTTGAACTGATTCTCTTGAGCGGCAGATTGATCGGCCAGCATTCGCTGCAAATTGGCTTGCCGAGCGATGCGTTCTCTGTCTGCGGAAGTCGGTTCGACAACCTCGGCGGATTGCACAAAGGAATCGTCTAAAACCCAACTTTCGAAAGGGTCATCTTCCCCGGAGGGACTGTGCCATGCCGGATCGTCCTCCACCTCATAAGGCTAGCCCCCTGTTGCCGACAACCCCTTAGGAATATTGGGTCTTGGTCCCGCGGGCAAGCCCTAGTCAGACTGATGTCACCAACCTCCGCGAAGCGGCACCCTTTGGCCCGCGGTAACATCTGTGGACTTGACCAGACGGTCAAGTGCACTTCTCGCCGCAATCGCACACGTACCTCAGGGGGACACATGAAGGTTCATGACAAGATCTACATCAACGGTGAATGGGTTTCTTCGACTGGAAGCGACCATGAAGACGTCATTGATTCAGCAACTGAAGAGGTAATTGGTCGGGCCCCGCTAGGAACTGCTGCAGATGTTGATAAAGCAGTAGCCGCAGCGAGAGCAGCGTTTGATTCTTGGGCTGCTACCCCGGTTGATATTCGTGCCAAGTATCTACGAGATATTGGTACTGGCCTGGCCATTCGATTCGAAGAGATTGCAGACACAATCTCTGCCGAGGTTGGCTCGCCCAAGTCATTTGCACAGATGGTGCAGTCGGGGTTGGCGCTTGGTGAGTGGGAGAATTTTGCGGCACTGATCGAGACCTATGAGTGGGAAGAAACAGTCGGTAACTCGCTGGTCATCTCTGAGCCAATCGGCGTGGTCGGTGCGATCACCCCGTGGAACTACCCGCTCTACCTGATCATCTGCAAGGTAGCTCCAGCACTCGCTTCGGGATGCACCATTGTGCTGAAGCCATCAGAAATCACTCCGCTTAATGCCTACATTCTGGCTGAAGTTATCCACGAGGCCGGCCTTCCGGCGGGCGTGTTCAACCTGGTGCCGGGTAATGGGCCCGTGGTTGGTGCAGCGATCTCTGCTCACCCAGATGTTGACATGGTCTCGTTTACTGGATCAGGTCGCTCGGGTGCCGAGGTGATGAAGGCTGGCGCCGCGACAGTGAAGCGTGTTGGCCTTGAGCTTGGTGGCAAGTCCGCCAACGTGATCCTTGACGATGCAGACCCAGCAACCGTTGCAATGGGCGCGCTGTTCGCAGCGTTCCTGAATAGCGGCCAGACCTGTTCGGCACTCAGTCGAATCCTCATCCCGGAGTCACGCAAGGACGAGTTCCTTGACGCAATTCTTGGCGAAGCAGCGCTCATGAAATTGGTCGATCCCAAAGCCGATGAGCCAGATATTTTCCATGCGCTTGGGCCAATGTCATCAAAGGCCCATCAGGATCGGGTGAACGCGTACATCCAAAAGGGCATCGATGAGGGAGCCACGCTGGCTCTTGGCGGCCCAGGTCAGCCCGAGGGATTCGAGAAGGGCTTCTACGTCAACCCAACTGTGTTTGTTGACGTCACCCCAGATATGGCAATCGCCCAAGAGGAAATCTTCGGCCCAGTGTTGTCCATCCTGACCTACACCGACGAAGAAAATGCGCTTGAGATCGCAAACGGAACCATCTATGGATTGCACGGCGCCGTGCAGTCAGGCAGCGACGAGCGAGCCATTGCATTCGCCCGGCGTATGCGCACCGGCTCTGTAGACGTCAATAGCGGCGGCTTTAATCCCGTTGCGCCATTTGGTGGTTACAAGCAGTCAGGCAATACCCGTGAGCGTGGCCGCTGGGGCCTTGAGGAGTTCCTCGAGACGAAGTCGCTGCAGCTCCCCGGGTGACAGCACTCTCTCACTCTTCTGAGGCACCCCCCGAGGACGAGATTCCGCAAGTGAGTGACTCAGATCCTGACGAGAAGGCCGCATCGCCGACTCGTCAGGGTCTACAACTCATTGTCAGATTCGTGCGCATGCACCCATCCTCGTTCTTTATGTCGCTCTTAGGCGGCGTGAGTTGGGCTCTGTTAGTCGTTGGGGCTACCTATATTTTGGGTCGCATTACTGACGAGGTCATAGAGCCTGCCTTCGAGGGCGGGGTCTCGGCATCTACTGTCTGGATGGCCGTTGCGGCCCTGTTTATTATTTCCTTGCTTCGTGGGCTGTCGGTTGTGATCCGCCGTTGGTTTGGGTCTCTGACCGAAACCCGTGCACAGGCCACGTTGCGAGCCGAGGTGACTGACCGCTTGCTCGTCATGCCAATGTCTGCATATCGGCGTCACCCGACGGGCGAACTGCTTGCCAACGCCGACGTAGATATCACCACTGGCACACAGTTGCTCATGCCTCTGCCGTTCTCTGTGGGTGTTATTGCACTTGCAGCGTTCTCGTTGGTGAGTTTGTTTACTGCTGACCCTTCGTTTGCACTCGTTGCACTGGTGCTGTTTCCGGCTCTTGCGTTTCTGAGTCGCTACTACACCAACAAGGTGAACGATCCAGCGGCGCAGGTGCAGGCCCGATTGGGTCGGGTCTCGTCGATTGCGCACGAGAGTTTTGACGGGGCATTAGTTGTCAAGACTCTGGGCCGTGAAGGCGATGAGGACCTGCGCTTTCAAGCAGCTGCGAACCAACTTCGCACTGATCGGCTCGTTGTGGCGAACATGTCCTCGGTCTTTCAGCCGCTTATTGATCTTCTACCCAACCTAGGAATCGTTGTGCTGTTGCTAGTGGGGGCTTGGCAGGTCGATCACGACGAGGCCACCGTGGGGCAACTCGTTCAAGCGGTTGCATTGTTTGGCTGGCTGGCATTCCCCATGCGAATCGTTGGATTCATGTTTGAGTCCATGCCGCGCTCGGTGGTTTCGATTCAGCGTGTGGACGCACTTCTTGATGAGCCAATTGACGCTGCGGCGCAGGCACAGGTGGCTAGTGCGGAAAGTGTCGACGAAGCAGGTACATCTGCCTTGCCAGATGGTCCTCTAGCTGTAGAGATGAGTGCAGTCTCGTTTGATTACGGCGAGACGTCCGTGTTGTCTGGTGTGACCTTTACTGCGCCTGCCGGTCAAACCGTGGCACTAGTTGGTTCAACTGGTTCAGGCAGGTCAACCCTGACGAATCTCATGATGCGTCTGGACGAGCCCAGCTCGGGACAGATACTGCTCGGGGGTGTTCCTATCGAGGAGCTCAACCCTGATGAGCTGCGGGCAGCAGTCTCGGTTGCCTTTCAAGAGAGTTTCTTGTTTGCCTCGAGCATTTCAG
>CAMDAT010000244.1 GCA_945888825.1 Bifidobacterium breve
TTCATCAGGTCGAGTTCGGGTGTTCCTAGGCCGAAGAACTTTCGAGCTGCAGCATTGAGATAGACCACCGCGCCCGCTGCATCGGACAACACAGTCAGGTCTGGGGTGACATCGAAAATATCTAGCAGCCGACGGCTTTCCGACTCGGCAGCTTGAACCTGCGCTGTGCGTTGCCCTAGCTCCTGTTGAGCGATGCGCTGATCTGTGACATCGCGAAAGTTCGTCACGATCCCTCGAACTAATGGGTCATCTAGGCACTTGGTCAGCACGTTTTCGATTTGTCGTAGCCGGCCGTCAGCGTGGCGTACTTGTACCTCGACACGAACTACTTCCTCGGGGTGCGCTAGCACCCGAGCGCAGGCCTCGTGTAGTCGACTCAAATCAGGTTCGCTAACGGATGCCCCCAGCTTTAACCCGACCGCCAGATTGGGGTCAAACCCCAGAATTCGCGACATTGCGGGACTGACATAGGTGACAACGAGTTCCTTGTTTGACACGATCATGCAGTCATTACTGTTGCGGACCAAGGCCTCAAAGCGGCTGGATTGATCGACTAGTTCCTGCTCACGGCTCACCCGGTCCGAAGTATCACGAATAGACAATACAATTGCATTGACGCCCGCCAATTCGCGAAGGTCTACCCCAGTTACCTCTGACCAAACCCACGCACCCGAGGCGGCACGCAACCGCAGGTTCGTGCGGCAGGACTCAGGTGGCGCTCCGTTCATCAGCAGAGCCAGGTTGGTCATAGCGACCTGCAGATCCTCGGGGTGAATCAGCGTGGCAGAACCCATTGATGCCCCCTGTTCAGCAGTCCATCCAGAGAACTTCTCTACTGACTCACTCACCCAGCGGGTGCTGAGGTCATCATTGAGCAGGACAACCACATCACCTGTGGCGCCCAACAACCCGCGCAGCACTTCGGGCGATGCTCCGGAACTGACTCTGACGGGCTCCTGCGAAGAAGATTCTGCTGACAAGGTTATTCAGACTATCGGCTGTGCCCTGCCAAGTCCCCGAAGTTTATCGGGTATAGCGAAAAGCCTTTGCGATCATAGGAAACTGCAGCGGGAGTCGTAGCCAAGAAGCAATTGCGGCAGGCTTTGATCCTGAGCGAGTGGCATCAACCGCCATCTGGATATTCGCTGGATATACCGCTACCAGCGTTGCCGTTGCGAGCCAACCACCCATCTTCGAGGTTTTGGGTACGGCTAGCAGGACACCTGATCCGAGTTCGGCCACGCCTGACCAAACCACAGCAGCCTTGGGATCTGGAAACCATCCAGGAACGACTTTTTCGAACTGCTTGGGAACCACAAAATGCAACACCCCCATGACGAACAGCCCGCCCGCAAACCGCAATCGCGAGCGATTCTCAACTGGGTCTGCGTAGGGATCGGACAAGTGCGAGATGAATTTTTGTGCAGTCGCTTGCATTGTGACCTCCAGGGGCAAGTGCAAAACATCAAACTAGCCAACAGTCTGGCCTAGGTACCCAATTTGCGCATCATGCAGAGCGGAAGCAGCAACCAGCAGAGCGAAAGCGGCAGCCAACAGAGCGTAAGCAGCATGCCTAGCCCCACTAGCTACTACTCTCGCAGCGATGCCACGGAGGAAACTTGTCACCCCTTTTCGAGTTCAAGTGGGCGCGTGCTGCTTGGCTTTGACGGCGCTAGTGAGTAGCTGCACGGGAACCGCTAGTGGAGACGTGGCCGACAAGCAGGTCGAAAAAGCAACCGCCTCAACAACAACCACGTTGCCACCCGATTGTGCCGAGGTGCTGCCTCCGAGTGCGCAGGCTGGGCAAATGATCATGGTTATGGTCACGTCACCGCAGATCGCTACCGGGGTGCTCACGGCCGGAACGGCAGGCGGGTTCGGCCTGAAGGGAAAGCAGTCCAAAGACATTGCCAAAGAGGTCGCAGCGGCCACCGCCGAGGCACCCGTTGCCGCGTTTGTGGCAAGTGACGAAGAAGGTGGAACCGTGCAGCGCTTGAGTTCTGCTTTGGGTGTTCTACCCTCGGCCGAAACTCTGGCTAAGGGCACCCCTGAGCAGGCCGCCACTCTGATCGAGGATTACTCCACCCGCATGCGCGAGCTCGGATTCAACATGATCTTTGGTCCCGTTGCTGACGTGGGCGGCGGATCTGGACTTGGCACCCGCGTATTTGGCAAGGACCCAGCAGTCGTCACTGAATTTACTGATGCAATCATCAACGCCGAGCTAGCCGGCGGGTTGATTCCAGTCATCAAGCATTGGCCAGGCATTGGTGGAGGTACAGCAGACCCGCACGTGATGCTCGGCAAAGTCGCTGAACTCGATGCCCTCAAGGCCAAAGACTTGGTTCCCTTTACCTCGGCGATTCAGGCCGGAGTGCCTGCAATCATGGTGGCGCACGTGCAGATTCCGGGTCTCACGGCCCCCGGCGAACCGGCTTCGCTTTCACGTGCCGCCATAACAACTGAACTGCGTGAGCAGCAAGGATTCGAGGGGCTGATCATCTCGGACGAACTTGGGATGAAGGCACTAGCCGCCTTTGGATCACAGTCAGAGTCAGCCGAGCTAGCTCTGAGCGCGGGGTCAGACATCGCCCTAGTTGCTGGAGCAGATTCGGTTCCTGAGGTTCACGCCCAGATCACTGAAGCGATCTCATCTGGGCGACTCGATCAGGAGCAGGTAGTTGCCTCGGTCCGGCGGATACTCAAAACAAAGGGGATCACCGGCAGTTGCCCCGACCTTGCCGCCAACCTATCGAGCATCGTTGCGGCCTCTACGACCTCAACTCTCAGTTCAGGAAGCACCACCAGCACTACTAGCAAAAGCACCAGCAGCGGGAACTAGCCCTGCGTAGCTAGCTGCGGGCGTACTCAACCAGAGTGGCTGCGGCATCTACTGCGAACGGATCGGAACTCATCAGAATCAGATGCTGCGCCCCGGCATCAAGGTAGGCCTGCCAGTTGTCTACCTCGGAGGTATTAATGGCAACTGTGCGTTCGATGCTCGCTGGGTCTCTATCAACCTTCTCGCACCAGGTATTGAGCACAGCGTTGAGTTCGGCAAAGTTTTCTGGCGGGCCAAACGCGTTCCACATATCTGCGTACTGCGCAACTAGGCGCAGGGTGACTTTGCGCCCACTCCCACCGATCATGATTGGCAACGGGCCAATCGGTGGCGGATTGAGCTGAGCAACGCGCTCAACGATGATGGGTAAGTCACGGCCAAGATTGGCAAGTCGCGAAGCGGCGGTGCCGAACTCAAAGCCGAATTCTTCGTAGTCGCGCTCGAACCAGCCTGATCCAATTCCGAGCACAAAACGCCCACCCGAGATGTGATCAATCGTCCGGGCGATATCTGCATGCAGGTTTGGGTTTCGATACGAGTTACAACTCACTAGCGCCCCGAGCTGCACCCGAGATGTTTGAGCGGCCATCGCAGCGAGCACTGAGTATCCCTCGAAGTGGGCTGCATCTGGGTCTCCGTAGAGCGGGTAGAAATGGTCCCAAGTCCATACAGAGTCAACCCCGATGTCTTCGACTGCGCGTGCAGTGTCGAGCAGGGAACTCATGGTGGTTGCCTGCGGCTGAAGCTGAATACCGACTTTGAAAAGTGCCATGTCTGATGCCCGTTCTAGGTTGGGGGAGGTCATCTTGAGTGCCGGCGGACTTGGCCCGAACTGCCATGGCCCGAACTGCCATGCCAGACCAGACAAGAGTCTAGGCAAGCCGAGGCGGGGCAGCGGCAAAGGCTTCCTGACCAATCTGACTGATTGCAGCATTGACCTTTCGCAGATCTCGAGCTCGGCAGGAGATTCCGAATCGAGCCCCTCCAGCCGATCGCTGACCTACCCATCGGTCCACCGAGAATCCT
>CAMDAT010000245.1 GCA_945888825.1 Bifidobacterium breve
GGCTCCCCATTGCCGATAAAGAGGCAGTCATCGGGACGCTCTATTGCGTCCTGTCGACTGGTGCAGGTTCGCTGCGGACGCGGGTCGTCCACCCAAGACTGGTATCTGCCCTCTGAAAGCTCAGCGCTGAGGTCTCGAATAGGAACTCGGTCGGCCTGAAAGGCACCTCGGAACGGGGCGCCGATGGCAAGAATGGCCGCAAGGTCAAGTGCCACTACCGCCACGATCCCCCAAGCAATCAGGGAATACTTGTGACCTGATCGGAGCGCCACCACCATGGCGTTAAAGATGAGTGCAATTCCTGCAAGAGCGCTAATTCCAAACAGTGCCAGCGGCAGGCTCTCGGCAGAAATTGCTACACGCTGCCTTCGAATTGCAGCGAGTTGATCCACAGCCTGTTGCATCGCATCTGCCGCAAGCGTTGGCGTCTCAGGCTGCAACCCGACTTGGCGAACTCGGCCTTGGAGCTGCTTGAGCTCGTTAAAGGCCGATACCTCGGTACCACCTCCAGCACCAAGGACTCGCCACTCAGACTCATCAACCCGGCGCAGATAGGCATCGAGGTCATCTATAACAAGTTCCACCTGAGGAGCAGAGAGCCCCTGAGTGTTGAATGCCAACTGCGAGGCTGCAGCTACCTCTGAACCCACGAGTCGCTGTGTCTCGCGAAGCGTGCCGTACTCAGTGTTAATAAGAAAGCCGGTGAAGATCGCAAAGAGACTTCCGAGAGCTGTCATATAGGCAGCGGCGACAGGAGCCGCTTTGTCAAGGTTGAGTCGCCGAATCATCAAGGCTGCGATAAGGGCAGCACCGATTGCGAAACCGAACATCAACAACAGCAACCAGCCTGAATTGATTGACGAGAGCCAGCGCATCGAACTTAGCCTGCCATACTTCAGGGGTGAGATTTGGCGGAACAACCACATGCTTGGGCTTGAGCTTTGCGACAGCACTTGCACTCGCTGGGCTGCTTGGCTCTTGTAGCGTCGACCCCGTGCGGCCAGAGTCACGAGCTGCCGGGTCCGAGACCATGCTCCCGCTACTCAGCGTCAGTAGCGGCATGCTGGCCGAACAAGAACAAGATGCACGGATTCGACTTAATACTTCTACCTCGGCCGATGGGATCGCATTGTTTTGTGATGGCCTAGTAGAGATGGCTGCGTCCTCGCGTTCGATGTCTGATCGTGAGAAGAAGCAATGCAAAGACAGCGATCGATCGCCGGTAGCGATTCCTGTTGCAAATGACGCAATCGTGGTGGTGACGAATCCCTCCAACCCCGTCAAGTGTCTGTCTACCGAACAGCTCTACGGTCTGGCGGGACCTGAATCCGCGGGGTTTGCCTCATGGGCTGATGCCAACTCACTGGGTAGTTCCGCTGACCTACCCGACCAGCCCCTCAAAGTCCTCGTTCCGCCGAGCGGATCTGGCACCCTTCAATTGTTTGTCTCCACTGCACTTGGGCCGACAGCTGAGACTCGCAACACAGATCCGAAACTCCGAAATGACGCCGTGTCGGTTGAGAGCAATGAACTCGTGCGATCAGCAGTACTAGATGAGCCGGCAGGCCTTGGCGTAGCTGCCGTGAGTTCGGCAAAAAGCTGGAAGGACTCTGTGCGAATCCTTCAATTGCGCTCGGACAGCAGCGCTGATTGTGCCGACCCGACAGAGTCTAACGTGGCAAGCGGCGCATACCCACTTGGACGGAGCTTGTCGGTAATCGTTGACCGTCGGACAGTTGAGCAGGATCAGACGATCTCTGACCTAGTGTCACTTTTACTCTCGGCAGAGGGCCAAAAAGCTGTAGCCGAAACAGGCGCACTTCCTCTTGACCCTTCGCAGCTCAAGGAGAGTCAACGGCTGTGGAACACAGTTATTGAGTAGTCGCTGAGTATTGAAAGTCTCTGCTTCCCCCTCCCGCTGCGCCTTGGGACTAACCTCCGCAAATGACCACGAGCGGTTCGAGTCCTTTTGGGACACCGGCATTTCGGCGTGACCTAAACATCTGCACGAGTTGGTCCCTGCCTTCTTGGAGTACTGGCCCCCAAGGCGATGAGCAGGCCACGCTCGAAGCAGCCTGTGCTGCGGGTTATGAGGGTGTGCAAGGCGCGAATCCTCGCCGCTGCCGAGATCTCGGTCTGGTGCCAACTACGTTCGCCATCCAGCCAACCCCGGGGGGTTTAGCGGAGCAAGCTCAGGGTTGGGTTGATTCCGGATTCGAGTGCTGCACGATTTTGTTGGGCACCGGACTTGAAGATGACGCTGCCGCCGATGTTCTGATCGAAGAAGTACTCAGCGCCAGCGCAACTGCCCGGATTCCCCTATACGTAGAGACGCATCGGGCCACGGTCACCCAAGACATGTGGCGAACAGTGCAACTCGTTGAGCGGTTCCCGGACCTGCGCTTTAACGGCGACTTCTCGCACTGGTACACAGGCCAAGACATGGCGGCCAATGGGTTTGAGGCGACCCTCGAATTTCTCGCTCCGGTGCTTGATCGAGTTCGGTATATGCACGGCCGGATCGGGACCTCGGGAAGCATTCAAGTTGACGTTGGCGATGGATCGGTGGAGGGCCAACCCCACATTGCACAGTTCAGGTCACTTTGGACGCGAGCGTTTGAGGGGTTTGTGCGGACCGCTGTGCAAGACGTTGTGCCGCCGCCACGCCTTGAGATTGGTTTTGCTCCTGAGCTGCTCCCACCCGAGGTTGGCTATGCGCGCCTTGTGCCCGATGCTTCCGGCGGCTTACGCGAAGAGGGTGACCGCTGGGAGCAATCGCTAGTACTCACTCAAATTGCTAGCGAGTGCTTTGAGGCTGCACTCTGATACGAAGAGTCGACTGAACCGAGTGCCTCTAATGGAGCGCCTTCGGAAAATGAATAAGGGGGACAATGACTGACATTCGAATCGAAGATCTGCGCGTTCCCGTTCGCGATGCGGAACAGCAGCAGATGTTTGACCTGGCAACCTCGATGGAAGTTGACCTAGCGCCCAACAAACTCGTTGCTGCAGCACAGCGACGGACCGGCCTTGAGGATTTTGGCGATCCCACGCTGATGGACCGTCTCGCAGCTCAGGTCGCTTCGGTTGAATCCGATACGGGCCTGTCTGGTCTTGGACGCTTCCTTGTTCGCCGTCGGCTCGTAGGTCTGCTCGCAGCCAGGCTTCGTCTGGAGGACTTCATTCGTAGGCATCCGGAGTCGGTTGAGACCGAACTCGAGCCACCAGTCATCGTGGTCGGCTTGCCCCGCTCAGGAACCACACACCTCGTTAATTTGCTAGCCACTGATACACGATTCCGGTCGATGCCATGGTGGGAAGTAGCCGAGCCCATCCCGCTGATTGGCGATGGCCCGGGACGCGACGGGATCGACCCCCGGTACCTGCGATGCCAGACAGATTACGAGGCTTCGAAGCAGGTCTCTCCGCTCACCTCGCTCATGCATGATCGTCCCCCCACGAGCATCGAGGAAGAGTGCGAACTGCTCGACTTGGACCTCTGCACCTACGTGTTGGAATGGCACGCTCGAGTTCCGGAGTGGCGAGACCATGCCGAGAACCTTGATCAGTTTGCGCACTACGCCTTCTTGCATCGCGAGCTGCAAGTGCTCAGCTATTTACGAGGGCCAAATCGCTGGGTACTCAAATGCCCTCAGCACCTTGAGCGGCTTGGCCCGCTGATGGCTACCTTCCCTCAGGCCACAGTTGCGTTCACCCTTCGTGACCCAGTTGCCGTGTTGCAATCAGCAATCACCATGCTTGCCTATGGGGACCGCAACCGCCGGGTGCAGATCGATGCCGACCAGTTAGCTACATATTGGG
>CAMDAT010000246.1 GCA_945888825.1 Bifidobacterium breve
GATCAAAGCGAGGAGATGGCGCTGGCTGGGTGATACCGGCGACCTCGACAAAGGTCTTTCGATGAACATTGTGAGGGTGCTGCGCTGCCTCATCCATGGTCAGCACAGGGGCAAAACAGATGTCCGTGCCTTCGAGCAGGGCGCTCCACTCGTCACGGGACTTTGTCACAAAAATGGCCGCCAAATGTGCCTTCATCTCTGGCCACTTAGCCTTGTCCATCTGGGTTGGCATCGGCGCTCCGAGATCCACATAGACCTGCTCAAGGTTGGTGTGCTTGAGGAGTTCTGCGTAGAACTGCGGTTCGATCGAACCAATCGAAACGAAGTTTCCGTCTGCGCATTCGTAGGTGTCGTAAAAGTGCGTGGCCGTATCCAACAGGTTTGTGCCGCGATCGTCAGACCACATGCCCATGGCTTTGAATCCCCAGACCATGGTCATAAGCGAGGCGGACCCATCCACCATCGCAGCGTCAACGACCTGACCTTGGCCTGAGCGACCAGCCTCGAGCAGCGCACACACCAGACCAAATGCCAGCAGCATCCCACCGCCACCGAAGTCGCCGACCAGGTTGATCGGCGGCGTTGGCTTTTCGCCCTCTCGACCAAGGTGAGCAAGCACACCTGCGAGTGCGATGTAGTTGATGTCGTGGCCAGCAGTCAGCGCATAGGGCCCATCTTGACCCCACCCGGTCATGCGGCCGTAGACCAGTTTGGGATTGATCTCATGGCAGACCTCGGGACCAAATCCCAAACGCTCAGCCACACCGGGCCGGAACCCCTCCATGACTGCATCGGCTTGGCCAATCAAATCGAGCAAGGTCTTCAGGCCGCCGGCTGACTTCAGGTTCAACGCAATCGAACGTCGACCACGATTGAATATGTCAGAGGGAGGAGCTGCCGGATCTCCACCGTTTGAGTTCTCGAGACGGTCGACTCTGATCACATCTGCGCCCATATCGGACAGCATCATCGCTGCAAATGGGGCAGGACCGATTCCGGCAACTTCAACAATTTTCAGACCAGATAATGGGCCCATGAGATCTCCTTTGAGGGGCAAGTTGCCCGGGTGCGAATAATGCGCAGGCTCACAGTGTGTCGCGTCCGACGCTCACCGTGATGCCTTCAATAATGCGGTCCCAGTATTCCAACGGCAGGTCGTGCCCCATGCCTTCTAGCAAGCGGAACTCTGCTTCAGGGACTAACTCGGCGGTTCGTAGGCCACCAGAAATATTCACCAAGGGGTCTGCATCACCATGCATCACCACAGTAGGAAGCGAGAGTTGCGATAACCCTTCTGCCCGAGAACCCGAAGCAAAGATTGCTACGAGTTGGCGAGCGGTTCCTTCTGGGTCGTACGAGCGATCAACAGCCACTGCAGCGCGAGCAGTGGCACGCTCACTGTCGAACAAGCGCTGCGTGCCGATAACGCGTGACACGTTCACGCTGCCCTGAATTTTATCTTCCCGATTCTGCTGGGGAACCATGACCGACAACAACGCAGTGAGCGTGTCCGGGTCTGGGGCACCGACCTCAACCTCGCCTGTGGTTGACATCAGTGAGGTCAGGCTCTTGACTCGCTCCGGATATTCAATCGCCATTGTCTGCGAGATCATTCCACCCATAGAGGCGCCAAAGATGTCCGCCCGCTCGATACCAAGCGAGTCCAACAAGCCCATCCCGTCGGCGGCCATATCGGACAACGTGTAGGGGGCATCGACAGGCTCCCCGCTTGATACAGCGATTAACGCACTCATCGCGTCCACAGTCACGTCGTGAAGATGCGTTGACAGCCCAACATCGCGATTGTCGTAACGAATGACATGTACATCCTTGGCTGCGAGTTGCTCACAGAACTCGTCTTCGTACATCAAACACTGCGCTCCAAGGCCAGATACCAAGAGCAAGCTCGGGTGATCAGCCTGACCAAAGGTGTCGAAGTACAACTCAATGCCATTTGCTGATGTTGTTGCCATCGGGTGAGTTTTCTCTGAGTTGACCGTCTGGTCAAGTGCTGAGGGGTTGCGGTATCACAACGATGAGGTGAATAGTTTCTGTTATCAGCATTCCTGCTGCATTCAGATGCTGAAGGGACACCGAACCTGTCATGAACGATCCCAATCGCCCGGACTTGCGCATCGACCCTCTGAGCGGCGCGCCAACGGTGATTGTCGGTTCGCGTCAAGGCCGCCCAAATCTTCCTGATACCGGCTGCCCGTTCTGCCCCGGCGGCCTTGAAGCACCAGACCCCTATGAGGTTCGTTGGTTTGTCAATCGGTGGCCAGCACTGCCCGAAGACTGCTGCGAACTCCTGCTGTATACGCCTGACCACACTGCAGAGTTTTGGTCGCTCGGGATTTCTGGAGCGACGCGAGTTGTCGACCTCTGGGCAGAGCGAACGGCGGCACTCGGTGCTCGGTCAGATGTTGACTATGTCTTGATCTTTGAAAATCGCGGACCCGAGGTTGGTGCCACGATTGCGCATCCACATGGTCAGGTGTACGCCTTCAGCACCATTCCACCGGTGCCTCAGAAGGAACTCAATGACGGCGTGCTTGAGCCTTCAAGCGTCGCGGCAGAACTCCTCGTTTCTTCCTCGGGCGACTGGCTAAGTTGGGTCCCAGATGCAGCGAGTTACCCGTATGAACTCCGCATCGCACCCAGAACTCAGGTGGGATCGCTCACAGACTCAGATTGCGACCGAACCGGCCTAGCTGCAGTCTTGATCGACTCCCTAGCAAGACTTGACCAACTCTTCTCCGAGCCAATGCCCTACATGATGTGGATCCATCAACGTCCAACCGATGGCGGCGACTGGCCAGCAGCACGCGTACACCTGCACATCACACCGTTGCTTCGAAGCGCACAAACGCAGCGCTTTGTGGCCGCTGCTGAACTTGGCTCGGGAATCACCTTTAACCCGGTTCAGCCCGCCGATGCCGCAGCGCAACTCCGAGCATGCGCAGGCTGTGACGGAACCGAGGTCGTTCGTTGAGTAGCAACCAACCTGTGCCCGAACAGTTCCGGGCGATTGCCCCTGGGCGAGTCAACCTGATCGGCGACCACACTGACTACATGGGTGGCCTTGCCTTTCCTATGGCAATCAACTTGGCAACCACGATCACTGCATCTCGCGGCGGCTCAAGAATTGAGCTGACCTCAGAGCAGCTTGAAGGCACTTTGGATCTACTGCTACCGGCGAGCAACGCCCATTTGGCTGCACCGAGTTGGGGGCGATACGTCGCAGGCGTGGCTGCAGAGCTCGGTAGCCGTGTGGGATTTGTTGGACGCGTCAGTTCAACGCTTCCCCTGGGTAGCGGACTCTCTTCGAGTGCTGCTCTCGAGGTTGCAACAGCGCTTGCCCTTGGAGACTTCGGGTCTCCGTTCGAGATTGCAGTTCGCTGCCAACGCGCTGAACAACTTGCTAGTGGTGTGCCCTGTGGAATCATGGATCAGCTGGCCATCACCTCGGCCACATTGGGTAACGCCATGCTCATTGACTTCAGCGACAACTCGGTCACGAATGTCGCAGTTCCTGACGAGGCGCAGTTCTGGGTTATTCATTGCGGCCAGGAGCGCAAGCTGGTTGGGTCGGCATACGGGGAGCGCAGGGCTCAGGCCGAAGCTGCTGCTGCACTACTTGGGCCCCTCCCCCAGGCAGATATGAGCAGCATCAACGCCTTGGCCGACCCACTCCTTCGGCGGCGGGCTCGGCATGTGCAATCCGAATGTGAGCGGGTCGAGGAATTTGCAGCAGCGCTAGCAAACTCGGAGTTGGATCAGTGCGGCCGACTGATGCTGCAGAGTCATGCCTCTTTGC
>CAMDAT010000247.1 GCA_945888825.1 Bifidobacterium breve
GGGCGAGCAAGTGGCACGTCTGAAAGTTCGGCCGGAGGACCATCAAGTAGTTGGGCTAGGACAGTGTCGTCGATGGTGAATGCCGGATCGGCGTTGAGGAGCAGTTCTTCACGCTCATGCTCGAGGAGCGCCGAGTTGAGTACCACGGGCATAATCCCGACTCGCAGCGAGCCAAGCACTGCCGACAGCATGGCGGCTGTTCCAGAGGTAGACATCGCAACACGATCTCCAGCCTTCAGTCCTCGCTGAAGCAGAGCGCCGGCCACTGCGCGTTGCTGAACCTCTGATTCGGCTGCAGTCAGGAGCTCCATATAGGTGATCTAGTTACCACACTGTGGCGGCGCAGGGCCCATCCAAACCCAGATCGCTTGGTTGCAACAACTAGAGTGCGAAGCCGGCATACTGCACGCGGGGGAGTGAGCTTCAATGTCTGAAGGTTCTGTTAACGACGTACCTAGTGAGCTCGGTGACTCCGTGGATGCCGATGCTGCTCGGCTTCATGAGTTGGGTTACGCCCAAGAGTTGCGGCGGAAGCTGGGAACCTTCTCGAACTTTGCCATCAGCTTCTCCATCATCTCGGTGCTCGCCGGGGCTATCACCACCTTCTGGCTCGGAATGTACGCAGGTGGTCCGCTCGTCATCACACTGTGCTGGGTGGTGGTCGGCGTGTTCTCCTTAGTTGTTGGATCTTCCATGGCAGAGATCTGCTCTGCCTATCCAACAGCGGGCGGCTTGTACTTCTGGTCGGCCACCTTGGCTCGCCGGCGAAAGGCACTGTGGGCTTGGTGGACGGGTTGGTTCAACCTGATTGGGCAGATCGGTGTGATTGCCTCGGTGGACTTTGCACTAGCGAACTTCATTCTGCTCAGCATCAACATCTTCGGAAGCGCCACAAGCCCGACCATCGAGATCAACCGTTGGTCGATCTTCATCACGTACCTATTTGTGCTCGTTGTTCACGGGCTGCTCAATACCTTCGGCGTCAACCTGGTGAGAGTCCTTGGTGACGTCAGCGTCTGGTGGCATCTGGGTGGAGTAGCCGTGATTGTGTTGGTGCTCTTTCTCTTCTCAGAACCCGGCAACCTTGGCATGAGCAACGTGCTGCAGTATCGCAACGGCACGGGTTGGGAGTTCCCCGGTGTTGGCATCTACGTGGCCCTAGTGGGCCTTTTGCTGGCTCAGTACACGATCACTGGATTCGACGCTTCAGCGCATGTGTCGGAAGAGACAAAAGACGCAGCAGTTGCAGCACCCAAAGCCATGGTCCGATCGATCTATATCTCTGCAATCGCAGCACTGATCCTGAGTGTTGCCATGGTTCAGGCCATTCCCGCTTCGGCCTATGACGAGATTGCAGCAAAAGGGATTCTGGCTGGCCCAAATGTGTTTTTGCTTGGTGTTGTCGGCACCCTTGGAAAGTTGCTGGTGATCATCTCAACCATCGGGCAGTTCTTCTGCGGAATGGCATCGGTTACGGCAAATTCGCGCATGATCTACGCCTTCAGTCGTGATGGCGGACTCCCCGGATCGCGAATCTGGTCGCGGGTCAACCCTCGAACCCGAACACCCACCAACTCAGTTTGGTTCGGCATCGGCCTAGCGGCAGCGATCGGACTGCTCTCGCTCATTCAGACTGACCTTGCCTACCCGGTGGCCTTTTTTGCCCTGACTGGCGTGGCCGTCATTGGCTTGTACATCAGCTACGTGATTCCGGTGTTCCTTCGCCTTCGCAACCCCGAGTTTGTGCCTGGGCCGTGGAATCTTGGCCGCTGGTCTCGCATCATTGGATGGACAGCAGTGATTTGGGTTGGGATCATCGCCGTGGTCTTCTGCTTACCGGTGTTCAACCCCTGGAACACCTTCGAGACGTTCAATTTCACCGGACCGATTCTGCTGCTCTGTGCAATCTTGGTGGGCGGCGGGTGGAGCCTCTCGGCAAAGAACCACTTCACTGGCCCCAAGTCCATGGGCTCACTCGAAGAGATCATGGCTATCGAATCTGAACTTGATGCCGAGGAGCGGAAGATGGAATTGCGCCATACGCACAAGCTGCCAACCGGAGCGCAGAGTGATGGCCGACACCCCGGAGGCATCGGTAAGGAGTAGAAACAATCCGTGACTGAATATTCTCCTCCATGGCCGAAACAAGGGCCTCCGTCTTAGTCCGCGCAGGGCCTCAGCACGCTGGACTTCCGCTCAATCCCAGTCCATCTTGGACACGAGGTGTACTTCTATGTACAACAGTGTACAATTTTAGAATGTCCACGATGTCAGTGAGTGAAGCCCGCGCAGCGCTACCTGAAATCCTTGACCGCGTAATTGCAGGCGAGGAAATCACCATCACCCGCCATGGGCGAGAGGTTGCAGTCCTCGTCCGACCCGACGCGATTCGGGTTCGACGTGCTGACCAAGCACTTGCAGAAGCTGAGCGCCTTCGAGTCATCCTCGATCGGGGTCGCAACGGCAGTCTCGCTGATGCGCCATCCGTGAGCGTCGAGCGGGCCGAAGAACTCGTTGCCAACGTGGCAGCCGGCCGATCCACCCGCTGACCGTGGATGCATTCGATGCCGATGTCCTGATCTATGCGGCCGTACCTGGCCACACACTGGGGAGACGCGTCCGTCACCTCTTTTCCGCCGAAGCTACGTCGAGCACTGGTGTAGTCGCCGGAATCGGTTCGGTTCTGCTGATACCCGAGTTGCTCTCGAAGCCTCTACGTGATGGCGCTGAGTCCGAGGTCGAAGCTCTGGCAGCACTGCTGGGACGACTCGACCTCCGACCGTTGGATGAGGCAACGGCCGAACTCGCCGCTGCACTTGGGGCGCGTCACAATCTTCGCGCCGCTGACGCTGTGCATCTTGCGACGGCGGTTGCAGCAGGCGCGGACCGGTTCATCACGAACAACACATCGGACTTCAAAAAGGCCATTACCGAGGTCGAGGTCGTCTATCCAGAGGAACTCCCAGAGCCCTGACTGCGGACCCGGCGATCAGGGTCGATTCTCTAGGAGTACAAGGTCAGGTCATATGGCGGCGAGTTGGTCGGCAAGGTTGAGTAGTTGGGTTTGGTATTCAAGGTCGTCGCCGGTCCAGCGGTCGGGGAAGGCTGCGACTCCGTGTAGCGCACCGAAGTAGGCGGCGGCCATCGACGCGACGGTGTCTGCGTCGTGGCCGCGTAGGACTGCGTTGATGACGCCTTCTTCTGGGTCGTCTTGGTAGGTGAAGAAGCACCACAGAGCTGCGGGGAGTGTTTCAAGAACAAACGCACCGTTGTAGAGGTAGTCGAAGGCTTCGCCGATTGGCTTGCCTAGAAGTGCTGGTATTTCTCGAACGCGATTAGCCAGAGTGACTGCTGTGCTGGTCTTGTCGGGGCGTTGGTTCCATTCTCTTTCGGGTGCGCCGGGGTCATCGATCACTTCGATAGCGGCTGCGAGTTCGTTCATGATCGCGGTTGTATCAAGAGTCGACGCGTTGGCTCCTGCAAGGTGAGCGATCAGCCATGCGTGGCCGACTGCACTAGCGACTGCCATGGGGTCGGCGTGCGTGATGAGAGCCGAGAGCGCAGCGTCATGGCACAGCTGTGTTGTGTCTGCTCCAAGCGCGATTCCGATGGGAGCGACTCTCATGGCTGCACCATTTCCGGCGGAGGCAACGCCTGCTGTCCACCAGTTTTCGCCCATCTGCAGGTGATTGACCGCGGCTACACAGGTGTGTCCCATGCCGCGACCGTTTGGCAGCCAGTCGACGAATCTTCTGGCTAGGTCCTCGGGGTCGATGCGGCCTCGCGTCGCAAGGAGCG
>CAMDAT010000248.1 GCA_945888825.1 Bifidobacterium breve
GGGCTGCAAGGTGCGGCGGCCGTGTACCCCCGACAAAGAGTTGACTGAATCCGGAGTACGAAATGCCGACCATGCCTACCTTGTTGTGTGCCACCCAGGGCTGCGCCGCTACTGTCTCGACTGCGTCGTAGCCGTCATAAATCGTTGGCAAGCCAAACAGATCAAATGCCCCGCCTGAGCAACCGCTCCCTCGAATCTGAACGCTGACGGTGGCATACCCGAGCAAGGGTGCAACCAAAGAACCAACCGCAGTTGCGCCTGAAGGTGCAAGCGGGTCTGCCTTGACCGAGGGGTCAGCAATCTGAGCCGCCATGCTGCTCAGCAGGTCATTTGGAGGCGCTACCTCATAACCTGAGTACTCGATCACTGTCGGGAACGGGCCATCAGCGAGCGTCTTCCCCGCTGGAAGACGCAGGGTCATTGCGATCTCAATGCCGTCACGCATCTTTATGTAATTGAGTCCCGGGGTAAAGGTTTGGTCGGTGTACTGAGTTGTAGGTGGGGTGTCCTCTCGATTGAGCACTGTCACGTGAGCGGTTGATACCTCTCCATCCCCGAAGTCCCCTCGGATCGTGTATCCCTCGCCGGGTTCAACCTCGTAGAACATTGCCGCCCCGAGCTTGTCCGCCTTCGCCGAGCGAATTGCCTTGCCCTTGTCGTCGAACAACTCCACTGTTTCATCTGCAGGAATCCCGATAGCCGAGGCCTGATCGATGCTGCCAATGCCTACGAAACCAGCTGGCGCGTTCTCAGTCGCAGCTTCCGATGGTGCAGTCGAGTTGCTATCTGTGCAGCCGAACAACAACACGGCGGGTGCAGCAATAACGACTACAAGTTTTCGAAAACTCACAGAATCCCCAGTCGAATTCAGGCTCTCCATCGCAGCCCGAACAGGAACTGCAGGTTAGCCCAGAGTGAGCCCTCCACTGTGGCTCTCCCTACCTGTTGGCTGCACCAGTTGCCTGCACCAGTTGTGCACCAGCCAGTTGTTCTCCTCGGGCCGAACAGGGGCGCGTCCTAGGGACCTGGCTCCCATCACGCTGCCGGTTACGCCTTGACCATCTCATTCTTCATCTACGCGCAGTCAGATTCGGTTGCCGCTGCCGGGCTGATAGTGGTTTGCCTCAACCTGCCATCACTCGTTCTGGCGAGCGGCGCTGTCTACACAGCCCTTGGCCCCACATGGGTGTCCGCTATTAGCACGGTCTCTCTGCTGCGTTGGTGCTTGTGCTGGTAGGCCCACACCTGAACCTAGACAAGCACTCGACGAACTTTCTGATGAGGCCACAGATTAGGACACAGTTGAGGACGAAGTCGACTAGCAAGCGAATTTGAGTGGCCGAGGGCATGCCCAGTACCTAGGGTGAGTAAGTGACCACAGCATCAAATCAGCCGAAGCCTGCAAGCCCGTCAACCGTTCTCGCCAACTCCGCTGCGCAGGCCCGATTTAACTTCGAGGACACCGCAGACTTTGATCGAGCCCGACGCGGTCTACTGGGGCAGATCGAGTCCGGAGCCATAAACAGCGAACTAGGTGTTCCCGTCTGGGACCCTTCGCAGTACGAGTTTGTTTCCGGTGAGTCACCAGACTCAGTCAATCCCAGTCTCTGGCGGCAGGCCGCCCTCAACAATATTCACGGGCTCTTTGAGGTCGTACCCGGCATCTACCAGGTGCGTGGCTATGACATCTCGAACATCTCGTTCATTCGCAGTGACACGGGTTGGATCGTGATCGATCCTCTGACTGTTGCAGAGACTGCAGCCGCCGCCCGCGGGTTGATCGACTCGCACTTTGGCCCGCTACCAATTGTTGCGGTGATCTATACCCATAGCCATGCCGACCACTACGGCGGCATTCGCGGCATCGTGACCGATGAAGAAATCGAGTCGGGTCAGATTCGCATCATTGCACCCGAGGGATTTCTTGAAGCCGCTGTGAGCGAGAACGTCACCGCTGGCCCTGCAATGACTCGTCGAGCCATGTACATGTACGGCGTCCTCTTGCCAGTTGGCCCTCTCGGCCATGTCGATGCTGGACTTGGCAAGACCATCCCAATCCTTGGTTCACGCGGCCTGATCGCACCGACTCAGTCGATCACTCAGAGTGGTGAAGTGTTAGAGATCGATGGAGTACCTATCGAGTTCCAGCTCACACCTGGGACCGAAGCTCCAGCAGAAATGAACTTCTATTTCCCGAGCTACCAAGCTGTGTGCATGGCGGAGAACTGTGCCGCCACGTTGCATAACGTCTACACACCACGAGGCGCAGAGATTCGTGACTCGCTGAGCTGGAGCAAGTACATCGACGATGCAATCGACCTGTTCCTCGACCGCAGCGACGTCGCTTTTGCAAGTCACCATTGGCCTCGCTGGGGTCAAGCAGACATGTTGGCATTCCTGTCCGGACAACGTGACATCTACCGCTATCTGCACGATCAGACCATGCGCTTAGCCAATCATGGGCATACTGCAAACGAGATCGCAGAGATGCTTACTCTGCCCGATGCCATTGCCGACGAATGGTTCAACCGTGACTACTACGGAACAGTGAGCCACAACGTCAAGGCCGTGTATCAGCGATATCTGGGTTGGTTCGATGCAAACCCCGCTCACCTTAACGAGTTGCCGCAAGTGGACGCGGCGAAGAAGCTCGTTGAGTACATGGGTGGCGCAGATGCCGTGCTGAAGCGGGCGACGGAGGACTTCAACCGTGGTGAGTACCGCTGGGTTGCGCAGGTTGTCAACCATGTCGTCTTTGCTGATCCAACAAATCAATCTGCACGAGAACTTCAGGCCGACGCTTTAGAGCAACTCGGATACCAGTCAGAGTCAGGACCGTGGCGGTCGTTCTACCTGACCGGTGCAAGTGAGTTGCGCAACGGCAGCCCCTCGCTTCCCGGCGTGCGGGGGGCAGTCAGCCTTGATGTCATGGCAGCTATGACTCCCGAGATGGTGCTCGATAATTGCGCAGTCAAACTGAACGGGCCGCGTGCAAGCGAACACCAGGTTGAGTTCGAGATTGTGTTCACCGATCGCGAGCAGGCGTTTCACGTGTTCATCGGTAGTGGCACCTTGCGTCATCGCAGGCTTGACAGCGCGTCAGGCGGAGTCTCATCTTCAACTGTGTCCACAACCGTTCAGGAGTTCATCAGTCTCACGAGCGAACTCACCACTGTGGATCAGTCGCTTGAGTCAGGAGCGCTTCGAGTAGACGGTTCGGTTGAGCCGCTAGCCACCTTTGTATCCCTGCTCGATCAGTTCGATTTGTTCTTCTCGATTATCGAACCCTGATCGGCTGGCCCGGCTGGCCCGGCTGGCTCGGTTGACTCGCCTGGCCCTGCTGGCTCTAAAAGCTCTGCTGAAAGGCGCTCTTGGAATAGCCACAGGAATGCCGCCCAAACCAGCAAAAGCCAGCCCGACGCGAGCAGCCATCCTCCTAACACGTCGCTCCCCCAGTGCCGAGCAAGAATCACTCGACTTGGCCCCACAAGTACGCCAACTGTGACGATAACGGCGCTTGCTGCTCGTGACCACCGCTTTGGGAAGATGTACAAGACGATGATTCCAATAGCGACCCAGCTGGCTACACCAGTAAAGGTGTGGCCCGAGGGGAACGAGGTGCCAGCTTGTCGAGCTGTGAACTCGCCCCAAGGTGGACGGTCCCGAGCCACGAGATACTTGACCGAGTTAGAAACAAAGAACCCGAGTTGTGATGATGCCAATAGGAAGAGGGCCCAGGGCCATCTCTTCGTCATTACCAAGAGA
>CAMDAT010000249.1 GCA_945888825.1 Bifidobacterium breve
GGCTCAGCTAGGCGTTCAAGAGTTCGGTCCGCTCGTGCCGCAGCAATCTTGACGTCCACCCGGTTTGAGGCCACCCCCATCAATAAGTTGGCCCGCGCCCCGGAACGCAACTCGCCACGGTGGGTTTGCAGGTTTGTTGAAGGTGCCGACTCGAGGTACTCAGTTAGAGATCCGATTTGGAGTTCGTAGCGTTGCGCCTCTGGGTGCGTGCTAGCTCGCAGCGTTTCTTGAGCCTGGAACTCTGCGACCACGCGGGACAAGTGCGCCGGAGGCGCCTCATGATCCATTCCGGCCATCCACAAACAAGGGTCTCCAACAAGTCCTCCTTGCACCTCGAGAAACATCTCGATTCGCTCTCGTAGTTGCGATGCTTCTGCTGGCATATCCGAGCCGTTTCCGTACCCCGCTGACAAGTACTCCGCACGAACCCGGCTGCCGTCAGGAGATTCCCAAATGAACGCCGGCTGATCGATAGACAGCGGCACCCCGCGCCAGACCACCGCATGGTCAAACCCAAACAACTTGAGGATCTGCGGCATGGCTGCGATGTGACCAAACATGTCGGGTAAGTAACCAACCTGCATGGCTCCACCAAACTCCTCGGCCCGAGCAATTCCAAGTTGCAGGTTCCGAATCAGGGTCTCGCCAGAAACCAAGAACTCGTCGGGCAAGACATACCACGGGCCCATTGAGAGTCGTCCAGCTGCACTCAGATTCTGCAGCGACTCGCGTTGTTCTGGTCTAACAGCCAGGTAGTCGTCCACAACGGCCATTTGTCCATCGAGTTGGAAGTGGCTAAAGCTCGGATCCCCGAGTAGTCGAGGTAGCAGTTCGTCGAGCATCTGAACGAGTCGGCCACGAAAAGTGGGGAAGGGGTCATACCATTCGCGATCCCAGTGGGTATGCGGCAACACGTGTATCGAGCGAACCATTGCAGCATCGTAGGGTCAGGCATCACAGCGTGCTGAGCGACAGGGACAACTAAACTCATGAGGTGGCAGCACTGCGGAAACAACGACGAGCGTCACCAACGCTTGCCGTCGAGAATCGGCTCTATGCGCAGGGCCATGAGGTCATCGTGGGCATGGATGAGGTGGGACGAGGCGCCTGGGCTGGGCCACTCACGGTTGGTGCAGCGGTGCTCAGTCGGGACCGAAGGGTGAACGGTGTGCGTGACTCCAAACAGCTTTCCGAAGCCCGTAGGGAACTGCTCTTTGACCGGATTGCCGACTGGTGCACAACTTGGTCGGTTGGGCATGCAAGTCATCAAGAATGCGACGAACTCGGAATGTCTGCAGCACAACGTCTTGCGGCGCGTCGGGCACTTGATGGGCTGACCCTTCAGGCAGACATGGTGCTGATGGATGGCAGTTGGGACTTTGTTGGTGGTGGGCACACCGAAACAATCATCAAAGGTGACACGTCGGTGTTATCAATTGCCGCAGCCTCGATTTTGGCCAAAGTGACTCGCGACAGGATCATGCGGGCTCAAGCAGATACGTATCCGGGGTTCGATTTTGACCGCAACAAGGGGTATCCCTGCCCCCGTCATCAGTTCGCGTTGCGTGGGTATGGGCCAACTCCGATTCACCGCCGATCTTGGGCCTTTATGGACTCCATTCCGTGGCTTGGAACCCGAACCGATCCTGCCTCAAACTCGCAAACCACAGTTAGCTAATGCTTGCTAAAGTTTGCAGTCGGTGACATACTGAGATGGTCGCTTGCAGGCGAAAAGCAGAGCGGATACTGCCACCGAGTTATGGCTCAAAGGGTGATGTAGATGAGCGAAAACAGAACACGCGGTATTCAGTTTGGAGCGCCTCGCGCGTCCGAGGCCCCCGGCGGCACAGGCATTGAGCCTCCGGTCCCAGAGTGGGTCGATGTCTCTCAAACCCTTGAGCGATGGTTTGCATTTGTGGACGTTTGTGGGTTTACCTCCTACACGGAACGCTACGGAACTCCGGCTGCGCTGGCTGTGCTGACCAGGTTCCGCACTGCTGTTCGCGGGGTGACGGGCAGGCGCGGCGTGCGAGTTCTGAAGTGGCTAGGAGACGGTGCCATGTTGGTTGGGGTTGAACCCGGACCAGTGATTGCGGCTGTTTGTGAACTCGGCCTTCGATTTGAAGAAGACAACTTTGATATCCACGCAGGTATAGCCGGCGGACACGTGTTGCTCTTCGAGGGTGACGACTACATCGGGCCCGCTGCGAATCATGCGGCCCGGCTCTGCGAGGCCGCCGATGCAGGAGAGATCCTGGCGCTCGGAGTAGCGCCACATTTGCCCAACTGGGTCAGGATTGTTCGAGAGACTCAAGTCCAGGCCCATGGCCTTGGGCTACTCCCACAAGTCTCACAGCTAGAAGTTGTGAATCTCTCCTTCGATCAGCAGGCTGCGGGCTAAGAGTTAGCCGCAGCACCACACCCAATCAGCTATCGGTGCGGTTGATTGCCAGATCTTTGAATGCAGTTTTGGAATCAATGCCTGGGTCTTTGGGAAGTCCAAGGACCCGCTCAGCAACGATGTTCTTCATGATCTCATCAGTCCCGCCGGCTACACGCATGCCTGGAATTCCACAGAGCATCTGCGAGAACGCATAGGCGCCCCACTCGCCACCATCAGCAGTGATGCGTGGGCCGAGCACGGCAGAAACCCATTCTGTAAAGGCCGAGAGATTGTTGGTGAGTGCCAGCTTTGCCGTGGACATTTCTGGGCCGGGCAATTGCCCAGCACGAATCTTGTCGAGGGCTCGTTGGTTATTCCACTTTGCAACTGTGAAGTTCACATAGAGGCGAGTCGCTTGGTCCACCAGTACTGCGTCATCAGCGGCTCCAAAATGCTCGAGCATTGCATGCAAACGCTGTGGGCTAAACAAGCCACCTCCGCCTCCGCCGCCCCCACCAGCTCCGATTGAGGAGCGTTCGTTCATGAGGGTCGTGAGAGCAACTCCCCAGCCGCTGTTTACCTCTCCGAGTCGGTGGGTGTCAGGGATGCGCACCTCATCAAAGAACACCTCATTAAAACTGGCGCCCCCGGTCATCTGTCGCAGTGGTCGGATCTCTACTCCTGGAGCGTGCATGTCTACGACAAATACGGTGAGGCCTTTGTGCTTCGGCAACTCTGGGTCAGTACGGCAAATGACTTCGCCAATCTCTGCCAAATGGGCCGCCGATGTCCAGACCTTTTGCCCGCTCACGATCCACTCGTCACCATCTCGGATCGCTTTCATCGAAACCGAGGCCAAGTCCGACCCCGCTCCAGGCTCCGAAAAAAGTTGGCAGGCAACGCGGTCGCCGCGGTACAGGTCTTTTAAGTACAAATCCTGAACCTCGGGAATTGCATGAGCCAGAATCGTTGGGGCAACCATCCCTAGGCTGATCGTGAATACGCCCATGTTTGGTGTCAGGAACTGGGACTCGATGGAGTTATAGGCCCGTTCGTAGGCTGCTCCAAGCTCGCGCCCGCCAAACTTTTCCGGCCCACCGATCCAACCAAACCCATGATCGAACCGTTTACGTCTCCACTCTTTGGCCCGCTCGGCCTGAGCAGATTCAGACTCTCGATCCATCTCATCAAACATTGCAACATCGTCTGAGCCTTGACCCCAGACAAACTCTTTGACCGGCGGCCTTGGGGCGGCGTTGGCTTCAAGAAATGCTCGGGCTTGAGCAGAGAATTCCTCAATGCTGATGGTGTCCTGCTGTGTATCTGACATGAGTCCCCTTGAAATCTTTGGCGATGAGTG
>CAMDAT010000250.1 GCA_945888825.1 Bifidobacterium breve
CAGCGATCCGATCCACAAGGGTGGAATCGCGTTGAAGTGCGAGAGCCAGGTTCGTCAGTGGGCCAATTGCCAAAATCCAAGCACCGGGATGTTCACTAGTCGCTTCGATCAAGTACCCGGCAGCGTCATCACCCGCAACTGAGCGAGACAGCTCTGGCATGGTAGCGCCGACAAGGCCGTTGTCGCCATGAACAAACGAGGCGAACTGCCCCGGCTGACCGTTCAGCGGCACAGCAGCGCCTGAGTGAACTTCAACCTCACTACCAAGCAACTGAAGGACCGTGAGGGCATTGATGGTGGTCTGCTCAACGGCAACGTTGCCAGCCACGGTGGTCACACCGAGCAGTTGGCCGCGGTGCGCAGCGACGGCAAGCGCAATGGCGTCATCGTGGCCGGGGTCGCAATCAACAAAGAACTTTGCACGCATCGGTTCGCTCATCGGTTTGCTCATCGGCCTAGGTTTCCACATCGCAGCACCTGAACTGGGTGGTTGCGCGATAACTTCAGAGGCTTCAAGTGTGCTGGTGTACGCCAAATCCCAGGTGGTTGCTCACGTGTCCGATTCACCCGAAACCCATCCAGAGGACTCAGTGCCGCGAGGCGGGGGAATACGTGCCCTGTTTGAGCCACTCTCAGCTGGCGATGATCATTACGACCGACCACGTGACCGGCCGGCAATGCGGTTGCTTCCCTTTGCCGGAGTGGCTGCCGCAATTGAACTTTTCGACCTGCTCCTCACCTCTCGGCTTCAAGGTGCAATGAAAGGTGGAACCACCGTCGCGCAGGTAGGCAGCATTGTGAGCTTGTTAGCCAACATGGCTTTTGTACTGCTTATGGCGCTTTCTTTGGCGATGCTTCTGTTTGCGAATCGCAGAACTCCCCGAGTCGCCATGCCTCTTATGGTCGGCTACCTAGTCTTCGCAGGACTCAATCTGATGGTCAATCTGACCACCCTGATCGCCGCTCCCAGTCTCACGAATCAGACTCAGTTGGGACTCATGCTTGACTTGGCCTTGGCCTTCATCTCCATCAGCCTGAACTTCTCGCTCTGGTACCAGCTTGCAGACGCGCATCTTCCCGGGGGTGCGTTCGACTTTGAGCCAAACGGTCATCGCCCAGATGAACCCCCAAGATGGTTCGACTACTTCGTGCTGTCGTTCTTCACGAACTCAACGTTCGGGCCAACGCTAGAGAACACCCGAACCCGTCCGGCCAAAGCACTCATGATGATTCAGACCTCGATCGCTCTGGTGATTCTGGTTCTGCTGGTAGCCCGGATCATTCAGGCCGACTAGCGCTGACAGCCGACCTAGGTGAGGGCGGCGGTCAGTCGGCTCGCCTGTCAGTGGGCTCGGCTGTCAGTCTGGGCGCCGGTCGCGTGCCGCCGGCATCCAGTTGGGCCCTGCAGTCGCATCGATCCTGTCCATAAACCGCGACCCAACGGGTTCAATCAGTTCGACGAACTGCCGGGTGGATTCCTCCCCGAGCGCCCGCCATGCAATCTCGGTGAGTTCGTTGGTGCGAACCTCGATGCGTTCGCGCAGGTCAAGGCCTGCCTGATTCACGACTCCACCCGCTGCTAGCCCACGCTGCTCAAGATCGGCTAACGCAAGCTCGAGCGCAGCATCATCGGCCCCTCGGCTTCGGGGAATCCAATCCCCCGGGTAGTTCAGGTGCGCGTCGTGCAATAGGCCCGCTTGCGTACCGCTCAGATTCTCTGCGAGCAGAATGCCAAAGTGGGTGTCACCGCGATATTCCCGGATGCAGTTCAACGCTAGCCAGGCCGAAACGAGTGGGTCTTGTGATCGAGTCCATTGGCGGTGAGCAGCGAACAGCACTCGCCCAGAAGAGGGCAGCGAATCGACAACTTCCCACAGCCGCTCCCCCATGTCAGCTAACGCATCGCAGATTTCGGGAGCGGTGGCTCGCACCCCAATGCCCACAGCCTCGTTACGGATCCGGGTGATCTGTTCAAAGGTCGTTACTGCTGCAGCCATCTCTAGGGAAATCTGCACGAACCCAGGGTGAATCGAATAGAAAGCAGCTGCAACACTTTGGTGCCCGGCCGCAGCCAAGGGTGCCCCCCGGCTTGCGATGTAATAGCCAAACCCGTTCTCGACGCCCAAGCGGGTATAGGCCTCGATGGCAGTTGGGTCCCAGTAGATCCATCCGATCAACCGGTGCGAGGCCATCGAAGCTCTCGCCGAAAGCTCAGTCCAGTTGGTTCCACTCGTGTCAGCCATCACCTGAGAATACTCCCTCTGTCTTGCACCAGACCCCGCCCGGTGGGGCTTGTTCAGATGGTCGTCACGACACCTCTTTGATGAAGGTTTCGATGGTTGGCCGTCCAAGATTGCCGTTTGCGGTGTTGTTCCCGGCGCTTATCGCGGCCACTCCACATCCCTTGCTGACAATGCGCGTCTGGCTATTTGTAAAACTGTGCGGCGTTGCTCACGATCTGTCGAAGTCCGTGTTCGTCGCCGGGGCCGAGATGTAGGTTCGGCCCGGGAGCAGCAGCACCGCCGGTCATGATTTCCTCTGGAGAGGTTACGTGGTGCAAGTTCATAACATGGCCAAGCTCGTGCAGGAGTACTTCACCATGCGAGTAACCGGAGACATAATCGACCGCATAGTGCTCGCTCATATCTGCGTTCAGCAGGACTGTCCCTCCCTTGAGAATCCACTTTCGAGAGTCTGGATCGTAAGTAGCAGAGCCCGGGCCGCCAAGCCCTATAGAGGAGTTAACCTCATGGCCGTTTCGTTTCTCCTCGACGTTGTACTCCTCTGTTAAAGCCCACCCAATCTCGATCCGATCAGAATCTTTGGGTAGACCCACGAACGTTCCATCAAACTGGAACTCATGGCCCGTGACATTCGCGATGTTTTGCAGGCCCTTACGGATCATGGAGAGAGCGTTGGGCGGAGCACAGTCGCGACGGACCGCGTACCGAATTGGCACCCCGATCAAGTGGCTGAGTGGCTCCCCATCGACCTCGCGTATAAATGCAAAGGGACCGAGTTCGGACTGAGCTCGAAAATCTAAATCTCGCGAGATGAGGTCACCGAGCAGCGGAAGGTCACCATCTGTGAGCACCCACTCAGGCCGACTTGTTGGTGGGGACTCTAATAACTCCCCAGGCAACTCGTTCTCAGGGGGTGGCTTCCAGAGGGTAACCGCTCGAGAAAGATCGAGTTGTGCTGGGTATTGGTCACCAAAAACCGAGATCAAGTCCTGATCGCACTTGTTCAACGTGTCTAGCCCCCAAGATGTGTAGACCAGAGACGGAAATTCAATCTCGACTCCGCCAATGAGTTCTTCGACCGTCGGCTGCCGGGGCAAAGTCTCGATGGTCCTTTCAGCGGAGAATTCCCCGTTGGTGCGAGATGGAATCAGAGGGACTCCGCCTTCGGTGAACATAGGAACATTGAGCTTGTTAAAGTTTGAAGGTACGCCTGAAAACCCTTCGCCAAGGAACTCTGAAATGGCAACGTCCCCGCTATAAGGGGTGAACAAATCATCAACCTTCTCATTCAGAATCGACCGGTACACACAGAGAAGGACTTCGATCTCCCGGTAACGTCGAGCTCGGCCCGCATCAATTGCATCGAGGAGTACCTTTCGGTCGCCAATGGCCGCATCACCTGTGAGAACGTCCCGATCAGGGTCGAACTTCTCGTTGCGGTTGCGGAGCAGAGCCTCGCTTTGCGCATAGCTCTGACATGCCG
>CAMDAT010000251.1 GCA_945888825.1 Bifidobacterium breve
GCTGTCTGCAGCCCGACAACGAGGGTTTGAGACTGGCTCAGCACTCCGCTGTGGTCCAGCATCGACCTGAGGCTGCCACCACCCAAATACTCGGTGACCAGATAGGGAACGAGTGCGCCCTCGGCGGTGTCCTCGCCCCAATCAAAGACTGAGACAATATTTGGGTGATTCAGTGCTCCCGCTGCGCGAGCTTCGGCACGGAACCGCTGCAAAAAAGCTTGATCCTCGGCGAGCGCCGCGTGGAGCAGTTTGACTGCGACCCGCCGCTTGAGCTGCAAATCGATTGCCAGAAACACGCGAGAAGATGTGCCTGTGCCAACTGGGGCAACCAAGCGGTATCTGCCGCCGAGCACACGCCCGGTCTCATCGGTGAGGCGAGGGGACGTCACAGATTCATTCTACAACCGCTACCACTGAAGGTCGGGTTCAAGGTAAACCTAAGGGTGATGAGTGACACCGAAACCCCACAGACTCGCCGTTCTCGGTTTGAACTGCCGAATTGGGCTCGAAACATAATCGTGACCGTTCTGATTCTGGGGGCGCTGGTGGGCATTTTCTTTACCGGGAAGAATGCCACCACGGGCATGAACAGCGCCTCACAAAATCTACCGAACTCCGTAGAGCGACTGCTCCCGGCTTCTGGGGATGAGGTACTCCGCCAAGCTCAAGTCGGCCTCGACCTAGCTGAGGGCTACAAAGCAACGCTCACCATTAACGGAACCGAGATTCGCTCCGCTGAGGATGGCTTGATTACTGATCTCGGCACCGGGCACGTGCTCTTTCAACCTGGGCCTGAGAAAGTCATAACAACCCTGAACTCTGGACAGAACTGTGTCATCGCAATGGTCTGGGATGAACTCGAAATGGAATCCACCGCAATCCCAGTTTCTTGGTGCTTCGACGCAACTTGAGTTCTGCAGTCCTAGCGCGGCACACCGGTGAGTTCATGTAGCTCGTCAATGGCACGTGGCAGGTCCGAGCGCTTTGTTCCAATCAGCACAGACGCAATGCCAAGTTGTGATGCCGCTGCCACGTTGCCCGGCGCATCGTCAATAAAGACTGCCTCTGACGCCGACACTCCAAGACGCTCAAGGGCAAGTTCGAAAATGCGCGGATCAGGCTTTCGAAGGCCCACGAAGGAGGAATCCACTACATCTTCGAACAGTTCATCTAGGGGAAGCATGGGCCTCCAGAAATCGGCGAACTCCTGAGCGTTGTTCGTCAGAATCGAGGTGAGCAAGCCTGCGGAGCGCGCTGCCCGGACAAAATCCACCATCTCGTCACGAACCCCACCCCCACCGAGTGCCATCAGCAGCTCGAAGGGATCCAGAAGCGGACCACCTTCAGCAGTTGAGGCTTCCATGATCAACTCGCGTGCGTCAGCGAGCGGCAGTTCGCCTCGTTCAAGCCGGTGCCAAGCATGGTCAGTATCGAGTTCATAGGAACCGAACACGATCTCGAGCATCACTGCTGGGTCAACATCAAGATTTGCTGCAGCCGTTACTGCTGCATCGAAAGGCGAGTCGACGAATACTCCCCCGAAATCAAAGATGACTGCACGAATACTCATGTTGGGGGTTCCTGATCATGTGAAGTGGTTGGAATTTGACCGGTTTCGAGGAGGTGCAGGAACTCTGACTCGTTGAGCAGAGGGAGTTGCAACTCGGTTGCTTTGGTCAGCTTGGATGCGCCGGGCTCCTGTCCAATCACCACGGCGAAAGTTTTCTTTGACACGCTGCCTGGAGCAGTTCCGCCCCGCTCCTTGATCGCTGCGGCGGCACCGTCTCTTGAGAATCCGGCTAGTGAGCCAGTCACCACGACGGCTTTGCCCTGAAGCGTCTGATCGAGCAGGGATCGTTCGGGTCCGACTGTGTTTACCCCAGCAGCGACCAATCGCCCCACTAGGTTCTGATTCAGTGGCTCGGAGAAGAACGAGTACACGGACCCGGCAATCACGGGGCCGATTCCGGCCACCGCTGACAAGTCCTCAACGCTCGCCGTCATAATCGCGTCGAGACTGCCAAAGGCGGCAGCAATTGTCTGCCCGCCCGCTGCACCTAGGTGCAAGATGTTCAGGCCGAATAGCAGGTTGCCTAGAGGCCGAGATTTTGAGGCCTCGATTGCGGACAGCAGATTTTGAACCGACAGCTGCTGATAACCCGGCAGTTGCAAGATGGGCTCGGCCTGCAGCGAATAGATGTCTGCAACGTCACTCATCAGGCCAAGTTCCAGAAATGATGCAATCTGTTGCTCGCCTAGACCGTCGATGTCCATAGCTCCACGCGAAGCAAAGTGACAGATGCTTGCCCAACGCTTTTGTGGGCACTGAGGGTTCACACAAAGGTGTTGCGCCTCACCCTCGTGACGTATCAGTGGCTCGGCGCATGATGGGCAGTTCTTAGGAAACTCCCATTCGGGTAGACCGGATGGACGAAGCTCAAGCACTGGACCAACAACTTCGGGGATGACGTCTCCTGCTTTGCGCAGAATGACTGTGTCGCCGGGGCGGACATCTTTGTGGCGGACTTGATCCTCGTTATGCAAGGTGGACATTCCAACAGTGGAACCGCCAACAAAAACCGGTTGCAGCACCGCAAACGGCGTTGCCTTGCCAGTCCTACCAATAGAGACCTGAATGTCCAACAAGATGGTGGTGCGTTCCTCGGGTGGCAACTTGAATGCAATTGCCCAACGGGGTGCTTTTGCCGTCGCTCCCAGAGCCTGTTGAATTGCAAGATCATCAATCTTGATGACTACCCCGTCGATCTCATAGGGAAGTTCGTGGCGGTGCTCAATCCAATACGCACAAAACTCGTAGACCCCGTCAAGGTCCTCAACAACCTTCGTCTCGGGATTGACCGGGATCCCCATGTCGCTGAGCCAGCCAAGAGCCGCCGAATGCGCCGGGGGTTCTTCGGCTCCAACAATCTCGCCAAGCTGATAACACCACCAGGACAATCCACGAGATGCGGTGACGCTCGCATCCTTCTGCCGCAGCGATCCTGCTCCCGCGTTGCGCGGGTTCACCGGAACCGGTTTCTGACGGTTGCCCTTTGCGGCTAGCTCTACATTCTCTGCCATAACGCGTTCACGAAGCGCGTGAAAGGAGTCGAGCGGCAGGTAGATCTCTCCGCGAGCTTCGAGCACCTCGGGCGCACCGGCGCCGAGCGTCTGCGGTACGGCAGAAATGCCAGAGACATTTGCAGTGACATCTTCGCCAGTTCTGCCATCGCCCCGAGTAGCAGCCTGTACAAGGCGTCCGTTCTCGTAGCGCACCGAGACTGCAAGGCCATCGATCTTGAGTTCGCACACGTATCTGACTGTGCTGTCGTTACCCAGATCGGCCAATCGGCGAGCAGTGCGATCTCCCCAGGAGCGAAGCTCCTCAAGGTCCATGGCATTGTCCAAGCTCATCATCCGTCGGCGGTGCTCAACCGGGGAGAACTGCTCCGAGGGCGAGCCTCCAACTCCCGACTGGGTAGGGCTCTCGGCAGTGACCAGGTCGGGGTGAGCTTCCTCAAGAAAACGAAGTTCTCGGATCAGCAGGTCGTAGTCCGCATCCGCAATGATGGGCGCGTCACGCTCGTAATAGGCCTGATTGTGTTCGTGGATGAGTTCACGCAGCCAGTCGACTCGTCCAGCGGGATCTAGTTCGCTATCGGGGCCGGTCATACTCACGTTCCCAACTTAGTGACCCCACGGGACAGTGCGGAACCAGAGT
>CAMDAT010000252.1 GCA_945888825.1 Bifidobacterium breve
GCCCAGCGGCGATTCCGCACGCTCGAGACTTGGGGCTGGCATTCCAACTGACGAATTTTCTGCGTGACGTGGGTGAAGATCTTGATCGCGGTCGGGTGTACATCCCGCAGGAAGACCTAGAGAAATTCGGCGCCGACCCCCACCTGCGAAGGGTTACCCCGGAGTGGCGAAATCTGATGCAGTTCGAGATTGAGCGCTCCAGAGAGCTCTACCTCTCTGCAGACCTTGGCGTAGCCGAACTGTACGGTTCCTCGGCTCGCTCAATTCGCGCTGCGCGAATTCTGTACTCAGAAATTCTGGATCACATCGAGGCGAACGAGTACGACGTATTTAGTCAACGTGCTCGTGTGCCGCTCATGCGCAAAGTAGCGGTAGCTACCGAGATGATTGTTCCTCTCGGGCAGTTCTGGAATGCCCACGCTCCCGCAGCGCTTCGTCGGCACTGAGTTAGCGCTTCGCTGCCTCAGCAGCCAAACAACTGGCTGCTTGGGCTAACTGGCCGTTTGGGCTGCTGCTGTTTGGGCTATCTCTGTTTGAGCAGCTGCTGCAACCCGAATCGGGTCACGAGTCGTGCTCGCTGCACGCTCTCGAAGTGCAGCTGGAATCACCGGCGCCAACATGCCGTATGGCGCAGCGTTATAGAGGTGATGAATTCGGTGTGCCTCGCGAAGCGGCTCTAAGAACGCAACACGCTCGGGCAACACAGAAAGACGACGATGGATATAAAAGTCGTGAATCACCAGATAGGACATTCCGTAAGCGGTGATTCCGGCACCGATGGCAATCAGAATGCTCAGCTGTGGTTGAAGCGCCCCGATAGCCATGATGGCAATTGTGGACCCCGCAAAGATAACCGGGAAAAAATCGTTCGCTTCCCAGCCAGTACTACCGGGGCGGTGATGGCTGCGATGCAAAAAATGTCCAAACCCATGAAAGACCACGCGATGAGTTAGTGCAGTGACTGGCTCCATCACCAAAAAAGCAGCTACTGCCGCCAAGACCACAACAAGCACATTCATCTATGCCTCACTTTCACTGACAGCCTCGCTGTCGGGTACCACGTTCTTGTCATTTAGTTCTACCGACTGAGTGGCTCTTCGGCCAAGTTGATCCCACACCACCATCGTGAGGGTCACGAGCGCAAAGCCAAATCCAAAGTCCTCAAGAGGAGAATGAAAGAACACTCGGATGCCAGAGAACACATCGCTGTTGTAGTTCACGATGGGCGAAGAGGCCTTGGTCAACCAACCATCAACAAGCACCTGAAAGAACCCAACAATTGCCATTGCAATCCAGTAACTACCTGTGCGAAAGATTCCCGTTCGAGCAATGAGTAACTCGTAGAGCACAACGAGCACCATGGCAAGAAGGGTGAGAAGCGTGTACGCACCCATCATCGACCTCTCAATTTGCGAACTGTTTCAAGGGTAAGCAGACCGCAGATTGGAATCACTAAGAAGAAGGTAAGTTCTTCAATGGGTAAGGCGCCCGGCAGTTCCCAACCTGTCACAAACTCTGGGGTGTAGCTCCAATGATCCCAAGCAATAGCAAACACATCCCATACGACGAAGAGGCAGACCGGGACAATCATGGTCAGCAGCAGTCGACGAGGCTGCCGGTAGACCCTTGCGCCAAGGACGAGTTCCAAGGGCAAGGTTCCCAGAATGCAGAGCCCCATCAGAATGAGGTATTGGTACCTGTCCACGCACCAATCGTAGATGCCACGCAGGTCGTTGTGTTGGTCGACGATCAGGGAATTCCCACTGGAACGATGGATAAGTTGGCCGCACATTCTGGGGCTGGAGCGCTCCACAGCGCCTTTTCGGTTTTCCTGTACGACACGGCGGGCCGGGTATTGCTTCAACGGCGAGCTGCGCAGAAACACCATTTCAGAAACAAGTGGTCAAACACCTGTTGTAGCCACCCGCTACCTGGCGAAACGGTAACTGCTGCAGCATCACGTCGGCTCCTGCAAGAGGTCGGAATCACTGCCTCTGCCGAGGTTGTTGGCAGCTTTACGTATCGTGCGCCGGACCTTGACAGTGGCCTGATTGAGGTTGAGTTCGATTACGTTCTGATTGGCGAATATGAAGGTGATGTCTCGCCCAATCCGGATGAAGTCTCGGAGGTGCAGTGGGTGAACTTTCAAGGGCTGAGAGAACAGATTGCGCTAGACCCCGAGGCGTACACCCCATGGCTCACGCTCGCACTTGACGTGATCGAACAGCAAAGTCCCACGCCGATCTGACAGAATCTCCGGATCTAGCCTGAAACATCAGTGCATCGTTGACTGAGCGACACAGCCGATGGCTTTTAGGATCAGGTGATCAAATCGGAGGAACGAGCAATGCTTCTACAGGACCCTATTCGCCCGGTCACGCAGGCCGAGGTTGAAACCTTCTGGCGGGACGGCGTCGTTCTACTTCGGGGAATTTTGGATACGGACTGGCTCGACGCTCTGGCGGGGCCTCTCGAGCAAACAATCTCTCTGGGGGAGGCAGTCAACTTAGGGACCATGGCTCCGGATTCGGGTTCGGTCTCTGGCTCGGATTCGAACCCGGATGCACCTGCGTTTTCTGCTGGCACGGATCACTGGCGACACGACCCAACCTTTCTTGCTTTCGCTACGGCTTCCCCCCTCGCTCCCATCGCTGCAACCTTGTTGGACTCGGAGCAGATCTGGTTATGGGAAGACAGCGTGCTGGTGAAAGAGGCGGGTTCCCCATTCGTCACCAAGTTCCATACTGATGCGAGCTACTTCAACCTCGAGGGTAATCAGGTGTGCACCATGTGGATTCCACTCGATGCCGCAACCCCCTCGAGCGGAGTCGTGAGTTGGGTGCGCGGTTCGCATCGTGATCCGGTGGAGTATCGGCCAAATATGTTCGTGACCGACGAGCCCATTCCCGGCACTGAAGGTGAGTCGATTCCCGATGTGCTCGGCACGCCAGAACTAGCGGCCCGCTTGATTAGCTTTGACCTTGAGCCGGGTGACCTAACTGTGCATCATGCGCGCACCTTGCACGGATCTCCGGCGAACACCTCAGAGGTTCGTCGTCGAGCAGTCTCGATGCGCTACTTCGGAGATGACGCTCGCTTCCGCCGCAAGCCCGGGCTGATGGTGCGCCCTGCTATGACCGCTCTCTCGGACGGCGACCCCCTTGGACCACCTGATTGTCCCCTGGCTTGGCCGAGGTAGCTCTGCAGGCTGCAGCTGAGGGAATTGCAGGGAAGCGCCTGTTCATCGTTGGTCGCTCGTTGGTGGAAGCTAACTTGTTGGGACTGATACTTGACTATGTAGACGAGGGATAATTATGGCGACATCTCGACGACAGTTCATCACGGGAACAGCAGGTATTGGGCTTGGCGCCGTTGCGGTTGCCGCTGTGGCAGCCTGCAGCAAAGAAGACACCGCTGCGCCAGCAACTTCGACCTCGACCCCGCCGACTACCAAGCCACCCAAGCTGATCACCGCAGCCGAGACCCAAGCCGAGTTCGAGGGCTACTTGCAACAAAAGGGCCTGACCGAAGCTCCTACTCAGCCACTGATCTCTGGCATCGAATTCAACGGCGGCCTTCGCTACGACGACGACCCATCAACACTGACCAACGCCAACTATATGAAGCAGATCGCTGCTCGCCCCGAGGATGTTGAGAAGAAGGACAATCCGGGAACGCTCCCTATCTTCACAATCATGGGCGTA